>JAOTWH010000149.1 GCA_029863035.1 Acidimicrobiia bacterium
TCCTCCTGCAGGATCGGGATCATGGGGCGGATCTGCTGGGCAGGGACCGCGCCGAACGAGAAATACAGCGGGTCGCATTTGCCGCCCTCATAGGTCTCGGTGTAGAAGAGCAGCTTGCCGCCCTCTTGCACCACGGTCTGGTAGGCGGCGTCGTTGGCGTCGGAACCGATGGGTCCCATCACCACGTCCACATCGTCCGACTCGACCAGCTTGCGTGCCTTATCCACCGTGACCGTCGGGTCGCTCTGGATGTCTTCCACGATCACTTCGATCGGGCGGCCATCGATGCCACCTGCGTCGTTGATCTCCTGTACCGCCAGCTCGGCGCTTCGGGTCAAGCTGTTGCCATAAGTCGTGAACGCTCCTGTCAGGTCGGCGATTATGCCGATGACGATTGGTTCACCAGATGGCGCTGCCGTCGCTGGCGCTGCGGTCGCCGGGGCTGCCGTCGCCGGCGCTGCCGTCGGCTCAGCCTCGTCGTCGCTGCAGGCGGCGGCGATCATCATGAAGACGATCAGTACCACCCCTAGGTTTCTTTTCCTCACTTATTTCCTCCTTGTCGACCGAAGCAGCCGAATTGCCCGACTGCAGGCTTTCTAACCCTCACGACCTACCCTCGAAAGCAGGGTCGACCGCAGATTGCTGAGTCGTGTCAACATGCCAGGTGCTGACCACGACCTTCTTGTCTGTGTAGAAGTCCACTGCGTCATTGGCGCGACCGCGCAATGATCCATAGAACGAAGACTTGCGCCCGCCGACGGCGTAGAACGCGATGGGGGCCGGGGTTCCCACGTTGATGCCGACCTGGCCCACCTCGGCTCGCTGGCGGAACTCCCTTGCCACGCCGCCATGTTCGGTGTAGATGGCAGCCGTATGGCCGTAGGTGCTTTGGTTCACGACCTCGATGGCCTCGTCCAGCCCGGCGACCCGATGCACAGCCCGAACCGGTCCGAACAGCTCCTTGTCGAAGATCTCCATGCCGGGCTGGGCGGTGACGATGGTGGGGGCGATCCAGTTGCCGTTGTCGTACCCGTCCACCTTGGCTCCTCTGCCGTCCAGCAACACAGTGCCGCCCTCGTCGACCGCCGTGTCTACCGATGCCTCAAGTCGCCCGAGCGACTCCGGAGAGATCACCGGCCCCAGAGTCGTCCCCTCGTCCATCCCGTAGCCGAGTTGGAATCCGCCGACGCCGTCCAGGTAGCTCTCCATGAATTGGTCGTAAATGGAGTCGTACAGCACGAGGTTGGAGCCGGCGAAGCAGCGCTGGGAGCTGTTGCCCAACATCGAAGAGATGATGTTCGGCATGCATTTGTCGATCACGGCGGTGTCGGTGACCACCAGATGGTTCTTCGACCCGCCCTGGGCTTGGCACCGCTTGGCATTGCCTGTGGTGAGCTTGTAGACCCGTTCGGCGATCTCCGATGAACCGACGAACGACAGCCCGACCACGTCGGGATGTTCGGCAAGGCGCTCAACCACGGATTTGTTGCCGAGCACCATGTTCACCACACCGTCTGGGAAGCCGGCTTCCTTGGCCAGTTCGATGAGCCGCACCGTGGTCAGCGGGCAGTGCTCGCTCGGCTTGACGATCACCGGGTTGCCGGTGCCGACCGCCCAGGTGAAGTAGAGCGGGATCATGGCGGGGAAATTGAATGGAGCTATGACGGCGAATGGGCCAAGCGGCTCGCGGATGTACTCGATATCGACGGCCGTGCCGACGTTCTCGGTAACCGAACCCTTCATGGTCTCGGTAACGGCGCTGGCGTGCTCTATGTATTGCAGAGCTCGCAGCATCTCGCCCTTGGCCTCGGTGAAGGTCTTGCCGTTCTCGTCAACGATGATGCGGGCTAGCTCGTCTTGAGCCTCCCACACCAGATGGCGGTAGCGGAACAGAATCGCCGAGCGGGTTGGGACCGGTGTCATCCACCAGTCGTGGAAAGCAGCCTTGGCGGCCCCAATCGCGGCGTCAACATCGGAGTTATCGGAATGGGGGTGGGTCGCGATCGGATCGCCGGTGGCAGGGTTGGTCACCTCGGTTGACCCCGAGCCAGAGATGTCAACCCAGTCACCGCCGACGAAGTTCTGCAGGGTGGTCATGAGCGGTTGAACTCGGCCAACACGCTCTCGACGTTCGAGACCGTTCCGTAGTGGGTGTCTATGTCGTAGAGACTGGAAGCCTGTTCGCGTTCGCTTGTGGCCGCCACGCATTCTTCAGGGATGATGACGTCGTAGCCCCGGAAGAACGCATCGTGAGTGGTAGAGCGCACGCAGATGTTCGTCACTACTCCGGTGATGATGAGGTGCTCGATGCCAAGCTCGCGCAAGCGCAGGTCGAGGTCGGTCTCGAAGAAACCCGAGTAGCGGCGCTTGGCGATGCGGTACTCATCGGGAGGCGGCTTGAGGGCGTCGACCACCTCGGCGCCCCACGAGCCGACCAAGCAATGCTCGGTCCGCTTCTCGAACTCCTTGTCACCGGGCGGGTGCTCATCGCACAGCCAGATGACAGGAGAACCATTGGAGCGGGCAGCGTCGAGCACGCTCTGAATGGGCGGGTACAGGACGTCGCTCCCGGGCAGAGGCATGGCGCCTTCCGGTTCGCAGAAATCATTGAGCATGTCCACCACCAGCACCACGGTCCGCGCCGGATCGAAGCTCATGTCGTTGCTAAGGCGGTGCTCGGAAAATTCCTTCGTCATGAGAAGGCGATGGGTCTCATTGGGGGCGGCGTGTTGCGGCTCTTGACAAAGGCCACGTTGCCGTCGATGATCGTTCCGGCCACCGCCAGCGTGTCGCCGATGGCCAAGGCGCCCAGCGCGTCATCGGCTTGGGAGCCGAGCGGAGCGTCCACCACGTTGAGGTCGGCTTCCTTGCCTGCAGCGATGACTCCGACGTTCAGTTCATGCAGTGCGGCAACGTTGCCCGTTGCCATTGCCACGGCTTTCCCCGGATCCACTCCGCCGAGCGATGCTGCCCACGACAGGACCCGCAGCATCCCGAGAGGTTGCACTCCGGATCCGGCGGGGCTGTCGGTGCCGATGACAACCCGATGCAGCTCGTCACGCTCGGCGGCCAGCGCCACCACCGCGCCGGCTGCCTTGACGTTGCCGTTGTGAACGATCTCGATGCGAGCGCTGGTTTGGTCGAGGATGGTGATGACATCGGCCAGCGGCAGCGCGGTCGGCCCGCCGTTGGTGTGGCCGGCCACATCGGGCTGCACCTCGACCACGAAGTCAGCCCCGATCACGCCGCTGCCGGGGATGGAGGCCCCTCCGGTGTGAACCATTACCTTCATCCCTCGTGCCTGGGCCCACCCGGTCATCTCGGCGGCTTCCTTTGGGTCTTTCACCCCGGAGATGCCGATCTCGGCCACCAACCTCACACCGGCCGCTGCCATCTCGTCGAAATCTTCCTCGGTCAGGCCCGGTTCGAGCATCACCGCGCCGGCGTGGACCTTGACTCCAGCCGGGCGAAGGTTCTCGAACGACTTGTGGGCCAAGATGGTCAGAGCCTTGACTCCGGCGGGATCCTTGGGGCGGCCCGGGGTGTGAGGTTCGCCGGCCGACATCATCGTTGTCACTCCACCGTGGAGGCACGATTCGATGAAGTTGGCCTGGTGCTGGCGGGGCGTGTAGTCGCCAAGAACGGGATGGACATGGTTGTCACACAACCCAGGGATGACCGTCGCCCCCGCGCCATCGATGATGGTGGAGATGTTGGCAGTGTCGGCATCGGCTTCGGCTCCAACCGATGAGATGAGCCCGCCGCGCACCACGATGGTGTCGCCGCTGGCGATGGGGTCACGGATGTCACCGCTGGCGATGGTGCCGATGTTGCGGATTACGACATCGCTCACCGCAGCCCGTCCTCACCCTCGGCTTCGTCAACCGTGAGCCCACCTACTCGCGGCAACGGCCTTCCTCCGTCGGTAACGGAAACAGCTATGACGAGCTCGTCGTCGGCCGGAGCGTCGACGATCCGAAGTTCCACGGCGTCGAAATGACTGCGAACGAAGGCGGCATCCTTGTAGTGGAGAGGTATGTCGAGCGGGGTGCCAGGCCCGCCTCGTTTCTTAGCCGATGGGATGATGGCTTTCCCGCCGCCGCACGCCTCCCGCAGCGGTGCACCGAACTTGGGGTGCAGCATGGCCGCCACGTGCTCGAGTTCTCCGGCCATACCGGCGATTCCACCCTTGCCGTATGAGTGGACGGGTCTTCCGTCGAGCTGGGCAACCGCGGCCGATGCCAGGTTCCCCGAAAGCTCGACGCTGTACTCGATGAGGTCGTCGAGATTCTCGACGTAGCTGCCGGCATGGGGGTTGGCCAGAACTGCGGCGACGATCACCCGGCGGATGGGGGGATCGATGTCTTTGCCAGCTTCGATGCGGATCTCGTCGACAACAGTGGCCACCTTGCGAATGTTCAAGTCACCTCCCGATCAGCGCGCAGACTACGCGAACGTTCGCCTCGTTGCAGGCGGGCCAACCCAGATGCGAGTGCGTATTGTTGACCAACGATGACCACCGAGATGAGCACCAATTATCTGGCACCTTCCACAGTGAGTGAGGCAGTGGAGATGCTGGCGACTTCGAGAGGAACCGTTCTGGCGGGTGGCACCGATTTCTATCCGGCCCGGGTTGGCCGGCCCCTGACCGAGGCCGTTGTTGACATCAGCGGAATCTCGGATCTGCGCCAGATATCGCTCGTTGACGACGAATACAGGCTCGGTGCCCTTACCACCTGGACCGATATCGTTCGGGCCGACCTGCCGACTTGCTTCAACGGGCTCAAGCTGGCAGCCCGTGAGGTGGGCGGAGTCCAGATTCAGAACGCAGGCACCGTTGGCGGCAACCTGTGCAACGCTTCGCCGGCCGCCGACAGCATCCCTCCGCTTCTCACCTTGAATGCCGAGGTGGAGTTGGCCTCTTCCCGCGGCACTCGCCGTATGCCGCTGACGGAGTTCGTCGTCGACTACCGCCGGACCGCGATCGATAAGGACGAGTTGATGACCACTGTTGTGGTGCCTGCCGAGCGCTCGGGAGCGGAGAGTGATTTCATCAAGCTCGGCTCGCGTAGTTACCTCGTCATCTCCATCGTCATGGTGGCAACGCTGATAGCAAAGGACGACAAGGGGACCGTCGAAGAAGCACGCGTCGCAGTAGGTGCGGCATCGCCGGTTGCGGTGCGTCTCCCGGAACTCGAGGCAGAACTGGTCGGCAAGTCTGTCGCCGATGACCTCGGGGCTGTGGTCCAGCCCGTCCATCTGTCAGGCCTGAGTCCGATCGATGACCCCAGAGCGCCTGCCGGCTACCGAATCGACGCGGCGCGAGAACTTGTGGCCCGGTCATTGGCGAACTGCACCAAATGAGCGCCATCCACTTCGAAGTCAATGGCCGGGGCGTCGAGGTTGATGGCCCAGGGCTGCGACGCCTCACCGAGGTGCTGCGGGAGGACCTGGGGCTGACCGGTACCAAGGTGGGATGTGACGCCGGCGACTGTGGTGCCTGTTCGGTCCTGCTCGACGGCGAAGTTGTTTGCGCCTGCATGGTTCCGCTAGGCCGAATGGGCGGCCGAAAGGTCGTAACGGTCG
>JAOTWH010000150.1 GCA_029863035.1 Acidimicrobiia bacterium
ACGACCGCATCGACAACCAGGTCAAAGCGCGGCAGCACCGAGTCGGGCGAGGAATCGATGGACAAGACAGCACCGTCGGATGCGACCAGGGACCACGCCGTGGCGCCTTGCACCCAGGCCGCACCTTCATACTCGAGCACTTCGATTTCGATGGTGTCGGGGATGGCAACCTTCACGACGGCATCCTTCACCCAGGGGTGGGCCTTGAGCGACTCCTCGATATCAGATGCCCGCCACTGTGCCAGCCATACCGGAGTGTCCTCCCCGACGCCGTGTTGGGCCAAGACGGCGCCAGGATCCGATCTAACTGCTCCGTGCACCGCCACGATGTCCAGGTCTAACGCCGAGGATTGAACGAACCACACCGCGCTACCCACTAGGCCACACAGCGCCAAGAGCCCAAGCATCTTGCGCAGACCTTTCCTCGCTCCATGCTCGGCAACGGCCTTGCGGCGATCTGCGATTCGGGGGTCGATCGCCGTGCTCATGGACCCGCCTCTTGATCGGAACAAGGGTCGAATTCTCCGGCGAAAACAAGCTCTGGCTGCAGCCAGACACCGCTCTTCTCTCCAACGAGGCGACGAACGGCCCACACCAGATCGAAAACGTCCTGGGCGCTGGCCTCGGGGGCGGCGACGAAGAAGTTGGCATGCCTATCTGACACAGAAGCGCCACCCACCTCCAACCCCTTGAACCCAAGTGAGTCGATGAGGCGCCCCGCGAAGTCGCCAGGAGGGTTCTTGAACACGCTGCCGGCATTCAAGGTCCCACCCGGTTGGTGTTCTTTGCGCCAGGCGGTGATGCGGCGAATCTCTGCTTCGGCATCGGTGATCGTGGACTCGACAGTCCTGAATACGGTGCCGGTCACTATCTCGTCTGAGCGGAGGTTGCTATGTCGGTACGAGAGATCCAGCTCTTGGGGGGTGCGGGTTGTCACATCGCCCCCCCGCAAGTTGACGACAGAAGCCTCCACCAACCATTGCGACGTCTCACTGCCGTGGCACCCGGCGTTCATCCTCACCGCTCCTCCCACCGACCCTGGCACCCCAACGCACCATTCCAACCCGCCACGGCCTGCCTTGGCGGAGGTTCTCGCCAGCTGTGGAAGCGAGGCCGCCCCGCCGGCGCGAATCTGTCCGTCGTCGCCTACTTCGATCTGCGCCAATCCGGAGCCAAGCCGTACCGCAACGCCGTCGAAGCCCCGATCGGCGATGACCAGGTTGCTGCCTCGCCCGATCACGACGATGGACTCGTCGCCAAGGGCCAAACCGAGCTCAACGAGGTCGGCCTCACTCGTCGCCTCAGCGAAGTAACGAGCCGGGCCACCGAATTTGTAGGTGGTCAGTGAGCCGAGGACGACGTTCTCGGCCACTAGACCTCTGGCAACCAAGTCATCGAGGGTGGCGATCATGACCCGCCCCCCATCGCTTCGAGCAGTTCGTCGGCGACCGCGGAGATGTCGCCCGCGCCGAGCAGCAGGATCAGATCTCCCTCGCTCAGGTCTGTCGCTACCAGTTCCGCGATTTCGCTGCGATCAGGAACGTAAGCGACCGCCGCCGCACCGGACGCGATCGCCGCATCGGCAACCAACTTCCCCGTGACGCCAGGCACAGGAGTCTCCCCTGCCGCGTAGACGTCGGTCACGACGACGCGGTCTGCCGCGGCCAGCGCAGGTCCGAACTCAGTCGCCAGTTCGGACGTTCGCGTGAAACGGTGGGGCTGGAACACGGCCCAGACCCTGTTATGGGCACCCAATCGGGCGGCGGCGATGGTGGCCGCTACCTCGGTCGGGTGGTGGGCATAGTCGTCTACGACGGTGACACCACCGAAGCGGGATCGGACCTCGTAGCGGCGGCGCACTCCGCCGAACTCTTTGATCCCGGCGGCCGCCGCTGCGGCATCGACACCGACGTTGGCAAGCAGCGCGACGACTCCCGCCGCGTCTCGAATGACGTGCATGCCGGGACGCGGCACCTGGACCTCAACTTGGTGGCCTTCTCCAGCAAGGGAGAACCTCGAGCTCCATGGCCCATGCTCCACCCGGTCGATGTGCCAGTCGGCGTCCGGGCTGGTGCCGTAGGTGATTGCTCCAACAACCTGACCCATGCGGCGCGCCCCCGGGTCGTCCAGACAGGCCAGCACCGGACCGTCCACGGCGGATGCCACCGCCACGAAGGCCTCCTCCAGGGCCCCGACAGAGCTGTAGTGGTCAAGGTGGTCGGCTTCGACAGAGGTAACAAGCAGGGCCCGATGGTGCAATGAGGTGAAAGTACCGAACGCCTCGTCCGACTCGAGCAAGAACAGATCGTTGCTTCCTAGGTGGGCGTTGGTGTTGAGGTCGATCAGCTCTCCCCCAACCAGGAACGACGGGTCACCCGTTGCGGCACGGGCAGCTGCGATGCCAAGCGCGGTGCTCGTTGTCTTGCCGTGGGTACCGGCGAAACCCACCGCCGGCATCTCGGAAGTGACAGCATCCAGCAGTTCTGGGCGCCTCCATATCGGCACGCCGCCCTCCGCCGCCGCCTTCAACTCGGGATCGGTGACGGGAACGGCTGACGAAGCCACCACCAAGTCCCACTTGCTTGCCCTGTCGGGCCTGTGGCCGTGCCAGCAATCCACGCCAAGATCAGCAAGCGAGGTGAAGGCTCGCCCAGGCTTGAGGTCGCTCCCGCTCACCGAGTGTCCCTTTTGAGCAAGCAGTTTGGCCAGCCCACTCATGCCGGCGCCGCCCACGCCGACGACATGGATGTGGCGATATCCGCCCAGATCAGCCACGACCAGCAACCTCCTCGAGAGCCACTGCAACGCGCTGCGCAGCGTCCGGTGTGGCAACACTGCGAGCCGCCGCGCTCATGGCGGCGAGTTTGTGCGCATCGCCGATGAGATGGTGAATCAGCTGGGGCAACGAGTCGATGTCACTTTGTCGCACAACCTCGGCGGCACCGGCCTCCGCCAGGAAGGAGGCGTTGGCGGCCTGGGCAACGGCTTCGAGAGGCACCGTCACCGCAGGCGTTCCGGTGGCAGCCAGTTCGCTGATCGTGATGGCTCCGGCCCGTGACAGAACAAGGTCCGATGCGGCATAGAAGAACTCCATCGATTCCTCGAAGGGGGACACGACCCAGGGTACCGGTGCACCGTGCGCCGCCTGGGTAACCGAATCGACATGCATCGTGCCTGTGAGGTGGACCACCGCCAGGTCGGTGCCGGCCGACCCTGCCACGATGTGCGCCGTCACTTCATTGAGGACCTTGGCTCCCAGGCTCCCCCCCAGCACTCCGAGTACCGGCCGTTGGGCGTCGAGCCCGTAGCGAGCCAACGCAAGGGGCTTGAGCTGAGCTCGGTCGAAACCAACGAACTCGGCACGAAGAGGGTTTCCCACCACCGTCGCCCGGCGCAACTTGGCCGCCGCGCTGGGGAACGCAACCAGGACCTCGCTTGCCACCCTGGAAGCGAGCCTGTTGGCCAGGCCGGGCAATCCGTTCTGTTCGTGGATCACCAGTTGGGACCGGGTGCGGCGCGCCGCGATGGCGGCCGGGCCGGTCACGTAACCGCCCATGGCAAGCACCGCCGACACTCCCCTGGACCTGATCGTCTTGGCCATCTTGGAAGCGGCACGAGCCACCATCACCGGCAGCATCAGGTTGGACGGCGAAATAGACCGTTTCAGCCCGCGCACCTCGACCGCAACGAAAGGGAAACCAGCCGCCGGCACTGCCGTTGCCTCGAGGCGATCCCCTCCGAAGAAAACTACGTCATCGCGGTCGTGGCCTCGCTTAACCAGCTCCTCTGCCACGGCCAACGCCGGGTAGACATGGCCTCCGGTACCTGCGGCGGCGATGGCGAACTTCACCTTGAGCGCGACGAAACGGCGATATTGACGAGTACCGCAACCGCCGCCAGATTGGCGATCAGGGCGCTGCTGCCGAACGACATGAATGGCAGCGGTATGCCGGTGATGGGCAACACCGCGGTTGCGCCACCGATGTTGATGATGGCCTGTAGTGACAACCATGAGACCAGTCCGATGGCAAGCAGGCGCCCGAACCGATCCTTGGCCCGCATCGCCACCAGCACGCCGGCCACAGTGAATACGGCGAATAGGCCGATAACCACCAGCCCGCCGGCGAAACCAGTCTCCTCGCCGACGATCGAGAATATGAAGTCGGTGTGGGCGTTGGGAAGGAACGACCATCTGGCCCTGCTCAGTCCCAGACCCACCCCGAACATGCCGCCGGAACCGAGGGCCACCAGGCTCTGGACGGTCTGGAAACCGCTGTTCAACTCATCGGCGAAGGGGTCGAGGAAGGCCGTGATCCGCCGCCACCGGTAAGGCTCCAGAGCCGCCAATGCAATTCCCAGGCCTGCTGACATCGTGGCCGCACCCAGGATCCAATGCAACGGCACGGCGGATGCCGCGAGCATCGTGAACGCCACGGCACCGATGAGCATGAGCGTCCCCAGATCTGGCTGCAACATGACCAGCAAGCCGACGCTGCCAAGCGAGAGGGCGAGCGGGCCCAAGAACTGCCCCACCTTGGCCCAGGAATGCTCTCTCTTGGAGAGCATCATCGCCAAGAACACGATGACAGCGAACTTGACGAACTCGGAGGGCTGCAGCGTTATCGGCCCGACTTCGATCCAGCGCCTGGCACCGCCTCGGACTACCCCGAACATCGCCACGGCTACCAGGGCACCTATTCCGGCCACGAACATTGGCATCGCGGCTTTGGCGTACATGCGATACGGGATGCGAATGAAGACCCCGAAGACCGCGATGCCGAGTCCAACTCCCATCAGCTGGCGTCTGAAGTAGAAGAGACTGTCGTCTGCTTCTCGCAGAGCAAGTACGGACGAAGCCGACAACAAAGCGCCAAGTCCGATGATGATCAGCAGCGCAACCGGCACCAGCATGAAAACGCTGAGACGAGTTGTGGTGGCGCTCTGGGCGGACCGGGTCCTGGCCGCCCGGCGCGCTGCGGTGATCGAAGTCACGGCTGTCATATCGTCTCATCCAGCACCGCAGCAGCGAACTTGTCGCCCCGCTCGGCGTATGACGAATACATGTCAAAGCTGGAACACCCGGGCGCCAGCAGAACCGTGTCCCCCGGCTCGGCGAGGTCCTTGGCGATCGATACCGCGTCGGCCATCGAATTCGCCAGAGTCACTCGCTCGCCTCCTGCTGCGGCGAGGCTGGCGGCCGCTTCACCCACTGCAACGATGTGGCGCACGGTTGAGATATCGACCAGTGGGGAGAGGTCGAGCCCCTTGGCAATGCCGCCGGCGATGAGCACCACTGATGGGTAGCTCTTGGCGGAAGCAACTGCAGCGTGGGGGTTGGTTGCCTTGGAATCGTCAACGAAATCTATGCCGCCGGCGGACGCCACCAGAGAGCGGCGGTGCGGGCCCGGCGCGAAGCTCGATATGCCCGCTTCTATGCCTTCGGAAACCACTCCGGCGGCTGCCGCGGCCGCAGCGGCGGCGGCCACGTCCAGCCCGAATGCAGCGTCGATCGTCGAAGACAACTCGAAGGCTGTGTCGCCGACCCACACCTTGCCGCCTTCGATGCCTCCTCCGTCGA
>JAOTWH010000011.1 GCA_029863035.1 Acidimicrobiia bacterium
GTGGAATGTGAAGCCGGCGTATCGATTGCTTTTCTGGGCTGCCTCCGCCACCCTTCCGCGCCGCCTGCGTCGCATCCTGAGGCTAAGACGCATCCCGGGGGCCATCACGGTTGGCAAGATCGCCAGCCGCGGCTTGCGATGGGCGCTTGGATCCTCGCCGTCGTGGCAGATCGCTTTGGTGCGCACCGGCGCGCCCATCCCGCCGGGCCTCTTTCACCAGAGGCTGGCGCCAGAGGTCCAGGCCATGGTCGACTCGGGCGAGTAGACGCAAGACCGCCATCGGCGGCTCTGCGGCCTCCCTCAGCTGAGATACTGCACAGGCCACTCCGGCAAAGCGCAAGGCCGCGACTCAAGCGCCGCCCGCCTCGCACCTGAAGGCGATTTGATGCCCCACCCACTGGATCGAGAGGTCCTCGCCGCGGTGGACGAATAGTTACGCTCAGCCGATGCTCACCGACTACACCAACATGACAGCCGAGCGGGTTGCTCAGGTGGTGGACGACGCCATTGCGGCGGGCGAGAAGTTGATCGGCAATGTCATCGCCACCGACGGCGACCGTACCTACGACAACACAATGGCTCCCCTCGACCAAGCCATAACCGGGGCGCAAGACGCCTATGGCGTAGGTGGCTTTATGGCGCAAGTGCACTCCGAGGAAACGGTGCGCAAGGCGGGGGCCGACGCCGAACAGAAGAACGACAAGTGGCTGGCAGGCCTGGCCTTTCGCAGCGACCTGTTCCAGATCATCAAGGCCTACGGCGAATCCGACGACGCCGCTGCCCTGGATGGTGAGCGGCGCCGCAACCTCGAATTCTGGTTGCGCGACTTCCGCCGGGCCGGCCAAGAGCTGTCTCAGGGCGAACGCGACGCGATAGAGGACCTGAAGAAACGGCTCATCGAGCTGAACGTCACCTACGAGAGCAATCTGGCGGAGTGGCAGGACGGCATCGAGATGACGCCAGAGGATCTCGACGGACTGCCCGAGGCGTTCATCGAGCGTCTCGCACCCGGCCAGACCGAGGGCACCTACCTGGTCACTGTCGATTACCCCGACTATGTGCCGTTCATGAACGAGAGCACCAACCGAGAGCTGCGCCGTCAACTGCAGTTCAAGTTCCTCAATCGGGGTGGCGAGGCCAACATTGCATTGCTCAACGAAGCCGTGAGGGTCCGCTGGGACATGGCAGGCAAACTGGGGTACTCCTCGTTCGCCGACTACGCCATGGAGATCAAGATGGCCGACCTCAAGGCTGTCGCGGACTTCTACGCATCCATCGAGCCCGGGCTAACAGAGCTGGGCGTCGCCGAGCTGACCGTCCTCCAGGAGCTGATGGAGAAAGACCACCCCGGCGAACAGATCATGCCGTGGGACTGGATGTTCTACGACACCCTGCAGCGCAAGCTGGATTTCGGGGTCGACGACAACGAGGTCTCCGAGTACTTCCCGTTAGAAGCTGCCGTGGCCGGGATGTTCGACATCTGCGGCGAAATGTTCGGTATCGACTTCACCCAGGTCGAGGATCCCAAGGCCTGGCACCCCGACGTCAGTGTTTATGAGATCACGGATCGCGCAAGCGGCAAACTGCTGGCTCACTATTACGCCGATCTCCACCCCCGACCCGGCAAGTTCAGCCACGCGGCATGTTGGCGTCTAAAAGCAGGGGTGGCTCAGGCCGATGGATATCGCCAGCCCATCGCGGTAGTTGCGGCCAACTTCACCAAGCCAACCGGTGATTCTCCTTCGCTTCTCAAGCACGACGAAGTGAACACCCTGTTCCACGAGTTCGGCCACGTTCTGCATAACGCCCTCACCGAGGCGCAACTGCCACGATTCTCGGGCACTCAGACGGAACGTGACTTCGTCGAGGCCCCATCGCAGATCATGGAGAACTGGGTCTGGGAGCCCGAAGTGTTACAGCGTTTCGCCCGCCACTATGAAACCGGCCAACCCATCCCCACCGAGCTGGTAACGAAGATGGTCGCAGCCCGCGACCAGAACGTCGGGCTCAAGATGCTGCGCCAGGTGTTCTACGGCCATTACGACATGGCACTCCACGGTGGCGACGCCCCAAGCGACGCCAGCGAGGCCTACTTCGACCTGGTCGGCATCACTCTGGTGCCGGCCCACCCCGATACCCACCTCGGAGCCAGCTTTGGCCACATGATGAGCGATGGGTACGTGGCCGGGTACTACGGCTACCTGTGGTCCAAGGTGTACGGCGACGACATGTTCTCGGTGTTCGAGGACGAAGGCGTGCTCAACCCCGAGGTGGGCATGCGCTATCGCAGTGCCATTTTGGCCCGAGGCGGCACAGCCGATGGGATGGAGCTGCTGCGAGACTTCTTGGGACGCGAGCCGTCGTCGCAGGCCTTCCTCAAGAAGATCGGCCTGGGGAGCTAGTTTCTCGGTTCTCGTTTCTCGTTTGAGCCCCCCTCCCCCTCGCTTCGCTCGGGTACTCCCCCCGTCGGGGGGAGAAACTCGATCTTGTCTCCTCCCCCGTAGGGGGAGGTGCCGGAGTGCTCGCAGAGCACGGAGGCGGAGGGGGCTTCCCCAGCTAACCGAGCAAGCGCTGCGGCGACAACGCCTTAGCAGTCACGCCTAGCTCCAAAAGGTCGGGCGGAAGGCTCCTTTCGACGACGAGCCCGGCGATGGCACGCGCCATGGCGGGCGAGGTCATGATGCCGAATCCGCCTTGCCCGGCCAGCCAGAAGAAACCGGAGGCTGCCGGATCCTCCCCCACCACGGGGAGGCGGTCTACAGCAAAGGTGCGCAAGCCCGCCCAGGCCGTGCCCACATGGCGGATCTGCAGGGTGGTGGCTGCTTCGATGCGTTCGATGGCCAGCGCGACATCGACCTCCTCGTGGCGAACGTCGTGCGGCGGCATTGGCGTCTCTTCGGCCAGCGAAGCTAAGAATTGTGGCCCCTCCGGCTTGAAGTAGAAGTCCTCGTCGACGTCCACCACCATGGGCAGAGCTGTCGTGTCCAGCTCGACTGGGGCGGCGAAAGTGAACGCAGTTCGCCGGTGGGGCACAAGGTCGATGGAGGAGGCGCCTGCCATGGCGCCCACCTCAGAGGCCCATGCGCCGGCCGCGTTGACCACGGCTGAGACGTTCAACTTCTGGTCCCCGGCCGTGACCGTCCAAGACCCATTGCTGGCTACGAGACCAGAGACCGGGCTCGAGGTCTTGATCAGGCCGCCCCTCTCTCGAACCCCACGCAGGAAACCCTGGTGGAGAGCGTCAACATCGATAGCCCGGGAGTCAGGTTCCCACATGGCGGCGGCCACGTAGCCCTCCCTCAAGACCGGGCACTCATTCTCGGCCTGGGGCCCGTCCAGTTGCTCCACAGACGGGACCAGCGTCCTTGCAGCCGCGATCTCTTCGGCCACGCGTTCCTTCTGGTCATCGCGCCCGATCACCAGGACCGCCATCGGGGAGAGGATCGGAACCTCGGCGAAGCCGTCTGGCGGTTCCTGCAGGAAGCTGCGACTGGCCAGCGTCAACAATCGCACCGCGTCGTGCTCATAAGCCTCGGTGAAAATGGCGGCAGACCGCCCGGTGGTGTGATACCCGCAGGTGTCCTCCGTCTCCAACAGCACCACGCTTCCATGGGCCGCCAGCTCGTAAGCAGCCGAGGCCCCGGCAATGCCGCCGCCGATCACAGCGAAGTCGAAGCTCTCCATCCCCTACTTAGACCCGGCCAAGCGCAGCTTCATTGCCTGGAGTTGGGCAGCCACCGATTCGAAGGATCCTCCGCCGGGCGAGCGCCGCTGAGTCACCGACGTTGTGGGATCGAGCAGCTCCAAATCGGCAGGGACGAACTGCTCGTGAGCCGCTGCTAATTCGTTTGCGTCTATGGCGCTCAACTCCCGCTCGGTCGCCTGGAGTTTGCCAACCAGCTCGCCAACGGCCTCGTGGGCTTCCCGGAAGGGAACCCCACGCCCAACCAACGCCTCGGCGAGGTCCAGCGCTGCCACCCAAGGCGACGCAGGCGGAGGATGGAATTCGGCACCACCCACCATTGCAGTCAGCGCCGGTAGAGAGAGGGCGAGCGCGTCGTCGGCAGCGAAAACCAGCTCCTTGTCTTCTTGCAGATCGCGGTTGTAGGCCAGCGGAAGGCCCTTCTGCAGAGCCAGCAGACTGCCGACGACGCCGGAGGTCGCCGCCGCTTTGCCGCGCGCCAACTCGGCCACGTCGAGATTCTTCTTGTGAGGGAGAGCGGAAGACCCGGTCGTGTGTCTGTCCGAGTACGTGGCCCAGCCGAACTCCTCTGTACCCCACAGCACCAGCTCCTCGGCAAGGCGAGACACATTCGCCATCGCCTGGGCACAGCAGAACGCGTACTCCGCAACGAAATCCCGGGCGGCAACCGCATCAAGCGAGTTGTCGAAGATGCCCGTCATGCCGAGATCGACGACTACCGCATCAGGATCTATCGGGAGCGATGTTCCCCCGCCTGCGCCCGCCCCCAGGGGTGACACGGAGATTCGTTTGATGGCCGACTCGAAGCGCTCGATGTCGCGAAGAAGCGGCCATGCATGGCCGAGCAGGTAATGGCCCAGCGGTACCGCCTGCGATGGCTGGAGGTGGGTGTAAGCACTGACGACGGTCTCCCCGGCAGCCTCTGCCTGGTTCGCAAGTGCTGCCGCGAGCTCGCCGAGCTGGGTGATCCGCTGCTCTCCCACCCGTCGCAGATACAGACGCAAGTCGAGAGCCACCTGGTCGTTGCGAGAGCGACCTGTGTGAAGCTTGCCAGCGACCGGGCCAACCAGCTCCGTGAGTCGACGCTCGACCGCGCTGTGAACGTCCTCATCGTCTTCGGTGAATTCGAATGAACCGTCCGAAGCCTCGTCGGCCAATGCTGCCAGGCCCTGGCGCAGCGCCTCAGCCTCCTGGTCGGAGATGATCCCGGTAGCGCCGAGCATGTTGACGTGTGCTATCGACCCGGCGATGTCTTCGGGCAGCAGGCGGCGGTCGGCGGTCGAAGCGCTAATCGCCCATGTGGTGTCGTCCGGCGGCTCCGCGAAGCGGCCACCCCACATGGTCACTCTCCTTCACCCAACCTCTTCTCGGCATAGGTCCGCAGCCGCAGGGACTGCAGCCTGATGAAGCCCTCGGCGTCGGACTGCCGATAAACGTCATCGGCCTCGAAGGTCGCCGTCGCCTGGTCGTACAGGGCGTCGTAATCGGACCGCCGACCGTCCACCGTGGCCGCACCCTTGAACAGCTTGATGCGAGCCTCACCGTTAACTCGCTGCTGCACCCCGTCCATGAATGCCTGCAACGACTGGCGCTCCGGCGAGTACCAAAAACCGTTGTACACCATCTCGGCGTATCGGGGGACGAGTTCGTTGCGGAGGTGCTGGACTTCGCGATCCAGTGTGATCGACTCCACTGCCCGATGCGCATGGTGCAGCACCGTGCCGCCGGGAGTCTCGTAGACGCCTCGGCTTTTCATTCCAATGAAGCGGTTCTCCACGATGTCCACTCTGCCGACGCCATGGCGCCCCGCAATGACATTCAGGCGTCCCAACAGCTCTGTTGGCTCAAGGTCTTCGCCATCGAGGGCGACCGCGTTGCCCTCTTGAAAGCCGATAGTCACCCACTCCGGCTCATCCGGGGCATCCTCGGGGTCGACCGTCATCCGGAACATTCCGGGAGGTGGAGGCGCCCAGGGGTCTTCCAGCACCCCGCCCTCGTATGAGATGTGCATCAAGTTGGCGTCCATGGAATATGGCATCTCGGGAGTTACCGGTATCGGGATGCCGTGGGCCTTGGCATAGGCGACCAGATCGGCACGCCCCTTCATCGACCATTCGCGCCAGGGTGCGATCACCTTGAGGTCGGGACGCAGGGCGTAGACGCCGAGTTCGAACCGAACCTGGTCGTTGCCCTTGCCGGTAGCGCCGTGAGCGATGGTGTCGGCACCGGCCGTCTCGGCCGCCGCCACCAGCCCTTTAGCGATCACGGGGCGAGCCAGGGCGGTTCCAAGGAGGTAGTACCCCTCGTACACCGCGTTGGCCCGAATCGCTGGAAATACGAAGTCGCGCACGAACTCATCGCGCAGGTCGTCGGTAATCGCCTCGATGGCCCCGGTATCGAGCGCCTTCTTGCGGGCGTCGCCTACCTCTTCACCCTGGCCGACATCCGCCGTGTAGGCGATGACCTCGGCCTGGTATTCCTCCTGAAGCCAGCGCAGGATGACCGCGGTGTCGAGACCGCCCGAGTAGGCCAGTACCACCTTCATGCCAGCGTCGCTTGTATCGCCATCGCATGAATCTACCGCAATGTGCTCGGGTCGAATCCGCCACTGACTGCTCGGTGTTCAGCCCCAGGCCAGGCGCGCCTCCTCCAAGCGGTCTGGCGTCCCCACGTCGAACCATGGGCCCTGGAGCGGCACCGCCACCACCTTCGCCCCGGCGTCGATCATGGCCGCCAGGGCGTCGGTGAACTCAAGCTCGCCCCTCGCCGATGGTTGCAGCGCCTCAACGAAGTCCCAGATGGCCGGACCCAACACCATGATCCCGGCGCTGTTCCACCTGCTCGGTGGCTCACCCCGTGGCTTCTCCACCACCGCCGTCACCGCGCCGTCATCGTCGAATACCACCGCTCCCCCTTCCGACACATCCTCCACCTCGATCACCCCGATCACGGCGTCAAGACCTGGGCTCCAGGCTGTCGCCACGGTGGAGTAGTCCGAGGAATCGGTAACGACATCGCCCCACACCAACAAGAAGGGACCGTCTCGAACAGACTGTCGGGCCAAGGCGACGGCATGGCCGGAACCGAGAGGCTCGGCCTGTTGCACGAAGCTCACCGCCGGTTCAGCTGTGTCGGCCAGGTGATCCTCGATTTGGGCGGCGAGGTGGCCAACCACGACGGTCACCTCCCCGATGCCAGCCGCGGCGATCGCATCGAGCGTTCGGGCGATCAGAGTGCGACCCCCTACTTCGATGAGCGGTTTGGGCACTTCATCGGTGAGCGGGCGAAGGCGGCTCCCGCTTCCGGCTGCGAGGACCACCGCAACTTCGATCACGAGAGTCCGGCGGAGGCGTCCACTGGAAAGGCCGGACCACCCCCGGCGACCGACATCGCTTCGACAACGTTCGCCACCAGATCGGGCGAGCACAAGGCCACAGCCCAACCTCCGAACCCTGCGCCGGTGAGTCGGCTTCCTAGTGCTCCTCCCAGTCGAGCGGCGTCGACCACGACGTCGAGACCATGGGTGGAGGCCCCGAACTCCTGGAGGCTGGAATGAGAAGCATCGAACAGTCTGCCCAACTCAGCTCCGTCGCCCTCCGCCAGGGCCTCCTCCGCCAGGTCGACGCGACGCGCCTCGGCCAGCACGTGACGCGCTGCTCGCCTCGGTGTGATCGCGGCATCGGATGGGAACTCGCCCGCGGTCATCGTGGTGAGAGAGATGGGCTCCACGGCAAGCGTTGACGCCACCTTGCCAGCGCTGGTCACCTCGGGCAGAGCATCTATCTCGTGGTCCGAAGCTTCTCTGACACCCGCCAACCGTGGCGGGACGCCTGCGTCGACACCCATCGCAGCGCCGAGAAGCGAGGCGGCTGCACGACACGAGATGACTGCTCGGTTGTAGTGCTCCTTGACGGTGGAGCCTTTGGGAGCGGACTGCCCAGAGAACCCAATGGCGAAGGCGATGTCTTCCGGCACCGGGATGTGACGAATCTGGGGCGGTTCGAAATCGAGCCTCATCGCCGAACCTTCCCTGGCGAACATGATGACGGTCTGGTCCATGCTGCCACTCTCAACGCCAACGACTCGCTCGGCGCGGATAGCAAGATCGACCAGTTCCTGGCGGTCCAAATCAAGATCCCACAGCTGGGCCAACGCGGCCAGAAGGCCAACGGTGAGGGCCGATGAACTGGCGAGTCCGCCGCTGGATGGGAGGTCGCCGTCTACCAACAGGCGAGCGGTCCGACCGGCGGCCTCCTCGCCGAGGACATCGAGCACGCCGAAGAGGTATCGACCCCAACCCTCATCCGGGGCCGCCGCCCCGTGGGGAAACCGAATCACGTCCTCCTCGATCGTAGAGGCGACCTCCACATATGACTCCGCCGGGCCGGCGGCGATGACGACGCTGCGCTGAATAGCCATCGGCAGCACCGGCAGGAAGGAATAATCGGTGTGCTCGCCAATCAGGTTCACCCGGCCCGGCGCACGAACGGTTAGTTCAGGATCCGCCCCAAAGCGGTCACGAAAGCGAGCATCGACGCCATCGGCCACATACCGACGTTAGCCCTCAACACTTTGGCCGCGGCCGCTGCGTCGAGCGTTCAGCTCGATGAACTCGACGATCTTGCCCGCCACATCCACTCCGGTCGCCTTCTCTATGCCCTCGAGCCCAGGGGACGAATTCACCTCGATCACCTTCGGTCCGTCGTTCGACCGCAGCAAGTCGACACCGGCAACGTTCAGCCGCATGGTGGTAGCTGCCTTCACTGCCGTCGCTCGTTCCTTCGGTGTCAGCTTGACCGGCTGCGCCTTACCTCCACGATGAAGGTTGGAGCGGAAGTCATCCTCTGGTCCTTGTCGAAGCATGGCTGCCACCACCTTGCGCCCCACAACGAAGGCTCTGATATCGGCACCTCCCGATTCGGCGATGTACTCCTGTACCAAGATGTTGGCGTCGAGCTCGCGGAACGCGGCGATCACCGACTCGGCCGCCTTGCGAGTCTCGGCCAGCACCACCCCGAGCCCTTGCGTGCCCTCCAGCAATTTGACGATGACCGGCGCTCCATCCACGATGTTCAACAGCCCATCGATGTCCTTGATGGCATGGGCACTGCCCGTCACCGGCACCGGTACCTCGGCGCGGGCCAACAACTGCATGGAGCGGAGCTTGTCACGCGAACGGGTGATCGCCTGGGAGCGATTCAGCGGATACGCCCCCATGACCTCGAATTGACGCACCACCGCCGCACCGTAGAAGGTGTAGGAGGCTCCGATGCGTGGGATGATCGCGTCGAATTCCAACACCTCACTGCCATATATGACATGGGGATCTGACGAGGTGATGTTCATGAAGCAGCGCAAGTAGTCGACCACCCGCACCTCGTGACCCCGTTGCTCGGCAGCTTCTCTCAGTCGAGAAGTGGAGTACAACGAGGGCCGCCGCGACAAGATCCCGATCCTCATGAACGCTCTTCCTTGGGCGGTCTGCCGAACAGGTACGAACGGCCCGGGTCGACGACAAAGCGATTGCGAACGGCTTGGCGGCCCAGCAACATCCGAAAGCCCATTTCGTCACGGCGGGTGAGCGTCAGCTCGATGTTCCAGGTTTTGTCGCCAATCCGCACCGGTGTCGAGATGACCGGACGCCGCTCGGACTGTCCGCTCGAACTGCGCACCCTGACGTAACGCAGAACCTCGGCCTTGGCCTGGACCGCCGCTGCTCGGTTCCGCTGCCTGGGATGGATCTCGAAGGTCGCAACCTCATTGCCTTGCTCGCCCGTGATTTCGAGCCCAAAGGCATGGAGTGCAGACATTCCAGCTCCGGTGTCGACCTTGGCCTTGATCGCTTCCACCTTGAGCTCGGGCAGTGCCAACCACTCTCGCCAACCCATGCGGGGTTTTTCCTTGCTCACAACACCTCCAAGAGGACCGCGAGCGTACCCGCGGTACCCACCCGGACTAGCGTCCAGAAGGAGAGAAAGGGGCATCAATGCCTAAGTATCTGATCCAGGCGAAGATCTCGCACGAGGGGCTGAAAGGCACCATGGCCGAGGGCGGCTCCGCCCGGCACACCGCGGTCAAAAAGGCTGTGACCAGCATGGGCGGCACGCTCGAGTCGTTCTACTACGCGTTCGGTGAGAACGACATAGTTGGCATCGCTGAGATGCCGTCGAATGCGGCAATGGCCAGTTTCGCATCGAATGTTGCTTTGGCTGGAACGGTGTCGGCCTTCGCCACCACTCCACTGCTGGAGCCGTCCGAGGTAGACGAAGCGATAACGCTGAAGGTGGACTACACGCCTCCGCAGGCGTAGCACCTACCAGGTCGACGGGCACCAGCCTGGGCTAGGTGGGTTGGCCGCGTCCTAATAGCCGGGAACCTGCCACCTATTCGGCTCCGTCTCATGGGTATCAACTGATATCTATCGATTGGATTACTCACCATGATCAAGAAAATGCTGATGCTGCTCGTTATGTTCGCGCTGGTCGCGGCGGCCTGCGCCGACTCGGAATCCGACCCCAGCGCGGAGGAGCTACCGACTGCTCCTCCCGGGGCATTGGCGGCCTGCATAGAGTCCGAGCCCGACTGCAACGACACCGTTCAAATAGAGCCTGGCGATACGCCACCCCCCGGCGACGACGCCGGACAGCCGCTCCCCGACGCCGCTGACCTAACTGTGTCGGAAGCCCTGGAGGCTGACGGCTTTGCGGCAGTAACCGGATTATTGTTCGACGACGGTTCCGGCTGGGTGCTGTGTGAAGCGCTTGCCGAGTCGTTTCCCCCGCAGTGCCCCGGCCCACGCCTCCCCGTCACCAACTACAAAGTGGATCCCAACGACGTTCAAGAGAGCCAGGGCATCCGCTGGACCGACGTTGGCGTGGCCATCTACGGTGAACTCACCGACGGAACGCTGGTGGGCGCGGAGATCTCCGAGTAGTCGGCCTGCGATTCCGCTTACGGAGCTCGAACGCAGAATGACCCGCCACCACGGCGGGTCATTCTTGAACTCCTCGCAAGCGCCTGAAGCTCGCGGCGTCGCCTATCTCAGCGTTCAGTCGAGAACTGCGATGCCTAACCGGACGAAACGGTAAGCGATCCTTCCATGCCGGCGTCGAAGTGTCCATCGAGCGCACAGATGATCTGGTACGTCCCCGCTGCAGGTGCTTCGAACTTCAGCGTTTTGGTCTCACCGGGTTCGATCTCCTCCTCGACGTAAACGAAGTCGGCGAGCAGCTCCTCTTCGGTGGCAGGGAGATCGGCCTCGCTGCTGATCTCGACCCCGTCCTGCAACAGCACCCACTCGTGCAGGATGCTCCCGTCGTTGGTCACCTCGATCGTGATCTCCTCACCGGCCGCCACAGTCCACGCGTCCGGGTTGAACGCGAATTCCGTCGTAATCGCCTCGATGGACGTGGCAGCACCCTCGTCATCGTCGGAGCTACAGGCGCCAACCGCCATGAGAAGGGCTATTCCGACGAACATCACCGCTCGTTTCTTTGACATATATGAAAACTCCTTGCTAGTTACCGGGCAACCGAGGCACGTACCGTTGTTGCCGACCCCTCTGAGTTCGCCCGATGGCTGGCTCTTGCGATTCCCCACCGACGAGACTACTGAGACCCGCTGAGCGACGCCGAGGCCCATAGGGCCATAAAGCCCTGTTACCCATCGATGCCAGCAGGCAGGGTTCCTACAAACGGGAACGGGGGGAAAATGGCCGAGCCATTCAGCGAGGTCGCGGTTGAGGCGCGCACCACCGACAGCAAGCAGGGTTCGTTGATCGACCTGCGCGGAGTCGAGAAGACGTATCACAGCGGCCGCCTGGAGTACCGCGCCCTACGGGGCATCGACCTGACGATCAACCACGGCGAGCTCGCCGCCATCGTCGGCCCCTCTGGCAGTGGTAAATCGACCATCCTCAACATCGTCACCGGCATAGACCGCCCCTCGGCCGGCACCGTCAATGTCGGTGGGGCGAGGATCGACCAGATGAGCGAGGAGGAGCTGGCGATCTGGCGGGGCGAGAACGTAGGGATCGTTTTCCAGTTCTTCCAGCTGCTTCCGACGCTGACAGCGCTGGAGAACGCCATGTTGCCCTTGGACTTCGCCAAGGGCGAAAGCGGCGAGGAGCGCACCGCCCGCGCCAGCCGCAACCTGGAACGGGTTGGTCTGGGCGACAAGGCCGACCACATGCCGATGGAGCTATCGGGGGGCGAGCAACAACGAGTCGCCATTGCCCGGGCGCTCGCTCGTGATCCTGCGATCCTGGTGGCCGATGAGCCAACCGGCAACCTCGATACCGATACCGCGAAGCACATGCTCGATCTCCTGGCCGGCCTCAACCGAGAAGGCACCACCATCCTCTACGTCACCCACGACACCGAGTTGGCCGCCCATGCCCATAGAACGGTGACGGTACGCGACGGCCTGGTCGTCGAAACGGGCTGAAACGTGACCACGACCCTCACCCGCAAGTCGTGGCGGGAGCTAACTCGGCGTAAGGCTCGGACATTCTTCACGGTGGCGACCATCGCCGCCGCGGTAACCGGACTGTGGGTATTCGCCATGCCGCCCCTCATCGACGATGCCATGAACGAGCGCGTCGAGAGCGACCTCCTATGGGATCTGCGACTCAGCCCCAATGCAGTGGCTCTAGCGGACGCCGATATCGACGCTATTCGCGATCTCCCCAACATCGCCGGCATCGAGGCTCGGGTGCTGACGAATAGCCCCGCTTTTTACCAAGGTCGCCAGCTGCAGGTGCTGATGGTTGGCGTTGATGACTTCTCCGATCAAGAAGTCAACGTCGTCCATCTATCTGAAGGCGAGATACCGGGCCCGGGCCAGGTCCTGACCGATCCGCAGAACGCCCGATCTGGTCGCCTCGAGGCCGGTATTGGGGATGACTTCGCTATCGGTGGGCAACCAGTTGTGGTTTCGGGTATCGGTACCACGCTGCAGTGGAGTGCCACCGTTGACGATGATGACCCCGTCCTCTATCTCCAGCTCGACCGGCTCCAAGACGCCATTGAGTACCAAGCCATCAGCTGGATCGACCTGCGGGTCGATGACCACTCCCCCGCCGCTATGGCGGCCGCAGGCGACACGGTGCGCGACTACCTGGCCGGCGTCGACCCAGAGCTCACCTACTGGGAGGCGCTGCAGATCCGCGAACCGGGTGATTGGCCCGAAAAAGAGCAGGTCGCCAACGTCGTCCAGCTCATGTACATCATCGCCGGCCTCGGACTCATCTCGGCTCTGTTCATGGTCGCCACCACGATGAACACCGTGGTGCGTGAACAGACCCGCGAGATCGGGGTCATCAAGGCGGTGGGGGGTACCAAGCGAGCGATCGTCCGCTCCTACCTCACTACAGCCGCTTTGTTGGGTGGGCTGGGCACAGTTGTGGGGTTGGCAGCGGGTATCCCGCTCTCCAACCTGCTGGTGGGTTTCACCGGCCGTCAGTTCTCCGGAATCGAAGCGGGCTTTGGTATTCCGTTGTGGGTGCTGGCCTTGAGCGTCTTCGTCGGCATAGGTGGAACGATGCTGGCGGCTTTGCCTGCGATCCGACGTGCCACCCGAGTGCCGGTACGAGAGGCACTGGTCGATCATGGTCTGGGCGGTACCTTCGGGACCAGCGCCATCGACACCGCGCTGCGCCGCTCCTCCTTCCTGCCGCGTCTCAGCCGCCTGGGAATCCGCAACGCCGCTCGACGCAAAGGCCGCAGCGTGTCGACCGCTCTCCAGATCGGATTCGCGGTCGGCACCTTCCTCGGCTTTCTGGCGCTTGGCATCACCGTCATGGACCTATCGGCCAGCACCTTCGACGGCGAGGGTGGCGACATCATCGTGTGGCTGCAGGCTGACGCAAGTGACGCTCTGGCAGCGGTCCCAGAGATCGATGTGGCCTCTCCCGTGGTTTACGGAGGGGTGGGCATCGGAGGCGATACTTACCAACTGCAGGGCCAAGGACCCGGCAGTACCTACTTCCATCGCGACCTCAAGGATGGGCGATGGTTCACCGAGGCTGAGGAGGCGCAAGCCGAAAGAGTCGGCGTGGTCGGGCCCGCGTTGGCCAAGGTCGAAGGAGTCAAGGTGGGAGACACCATCGACGTCGAAACAACGATCGGGCTTGCCACCATCGAGGTAATTGGCATAGACACCCTGATGGTCGACGACGGCAAGGTCCTCTTCATGCCGCTGTCCACGGCCATCGAGTTGACTGAAGATGAGGTTCCCGAGGCGTACTTCATCGTCGCCGACAACAACGAGCAGGCATTTGTCGACCGAACCGCTACCAAGATCGGAGGTGCGCTCCGTTCGGCTCGGATCGGCGCCGACATCGAGACCCGCTACATCGAGCGCGAGGCGGAACTTTCCCAGAACCGACTGATCCTCGGAATCCTCATAATCCTGGGCTTCCCCGTCATCGCCATCGGCATGATCGGGTTGGTCAACACCATGACCATGAACGTCATCGAGCGGACTCGGGAGATAGGCATCATGCGCTCCATCGGGGCGAGAGCTCGCCACATCAGGAAAATGATCCGCGCCGAAGCGCTGCTGGTGGCCCTGTTGGGATGGCTGGCCGCGATACCTCTCGGCTACGGGATCGCCAGGGTGCTCGTCGAACTGTTGAGCAGCTCCTTCGACGTCGCTTTCGCTACCCGCTTTCCAATGTGGCCGCTCCCAATCGCTCTAGTCGCCACGCTGCTGATAGCGGCGCTGGTGGTCCTCCTCCCGGTGCGCCGGGCGGTGCGGCTCCGGCCGGGAGTAGCCCTCAGGTACGAGTAGCGAGGCGAAACCAGGGCCACCGCGGAGAGCCACCCCGTCCCCGTCCGCCAGACCGCTGCGGGTCACGTCGTGGCGAGCTTGGTGCGCAGCCTCTTCGTCAGCACGGCAACCAACACCGCCAGCAGTGCGGCCACTGCGAGCGCGATCACCAGCTCCACCCACACGGAGCTCAGCCCGGCGTTGTTGATCGTCACCTCGTAGACCGGGTTGATCACCCAGTACGTCGGAAACAGCTTGGCGATCCACTGCGGCCAGCCCGTGAAGATGTAGAAGATCGTCGGCGCCAGCAGGATGAAGCCTGTCCCCTTGATCAGCGTGAAGACCCCGGTGATGTCCTTCGAGGCCGTGCCGTAGATGAGGCCAATCTCGACCAACATGAGACCGGCAACCGCCAGCACCACGATCAGCGCCAACGGTTGCGCGGTCAACGCGCTGTTGAGCCACAGCGTGACCACCGCCATAGGAAACGCCAGCACCAGACCGAGGATGCCTTTGGCGGCCACCACCTCCGACAGCTTCACGGGCGTGACGACCAGCGCCTCGAGAGTCCGCTTCTCGCGCTCGTCTGCCAGGCTGAACGACGGGAGGAAGACCCCCGCTATCAACAACGCGTACATCACGATGAACGGCACCAGGCGAACGGAGAGCGGGACGCCCTCCTCACCGAGCTGCACCAATTCGACGTCGACTGGAGGCGCACCACCTTCGACCTCACGCACCAGGTCGATCGTGGTCACCGCCAGGATGATCCGGTTGGAGGCGAGGCTCTCGCCGCCGACGTAGAACTCGAGGGGCGGCCGCGCTCCCGCTCTCACGTCCGCATCGAAGCCTGGCTGCAGGACCAAGCCAGCGTCGAGATCGTTGGCCTCCACCTTGGCCTTGAGGTCCCCTACGTCGTCGAGGAGCGTGAGCTGGATGCCCTCGATCTCTTCCACTGCTGTGGTGACGGTGGAGGTGCCTTGATCGACGATCCCGAGCCGGGGTTGGGCGTCGAAAAGGTCGCCGAAGGCCACCTGGAGGACAAGCGTGATCAGCAGGGGCAGTATCAGCACCCACAAGAAAATGGGCGAGCGTGGACCTTGTCGAAAGTCCTTGCGCAGCACTGTTAAGACCCGCGCCAGGCTCATAGGGTCTGCACCTTTCTCTTGAGGACTACCCAGCCGACGGCGAACAGCCCCACACTCCAGGCAAAGAGGGCAGCCAGCTCCGGAAGTGTTTCTGCCCATCCGTCGCCGTACGTGCTGACGTTGACCAACCCCCGTACCAGCGGATACGAAGGGAGGGCTCGGATCCACGCCGACGCCGCGCCCGGGAAGAGCGCCGCGAAGGCCGGGATCATGAGCAGGATCATGTACACCATCCCGTGGAACAGAGTGCTCATGAAGTCCTTGCCGGTCGATCCGGCGAGCATCGCCGTGCCGGAGACCATGACCGAGCCCAGCAGCATGAGTGTCAGCACCAACACGGGCTGGGGAAAGAGAGAGTCGATCGCGACCAGAACGATCACCGCCTGCACCATGCCACTGAGCGCTCCGGCGATGCCCTTGGCGGCGAGCACGTCGCCGATCGTCGCCGGGGTAACGAGCACCGCGGTCACCGTGCGCTCCTGGATCTCCTTGGCTATCAGCGACGCCATGACGAACATCTCCATCACGAGAATGAGGAAGACGAACACCGGTCGGAAGCCTTCGCGAGCCGTGACCTGACTCCCCACCCGGTCCTCGCCCAGCACCACGAATACCTCATCCGGATCGGGGGTGTCGACCGGAAGCTCATCGCCAGCCACCACAAAGGCGAACTCGCGCACCAGGCTCGTTATTGCCTTCTGGGTCTCATCCGGCACGGCTGCATCGACGAAGACGGTCACCTCCGTCCGTTGTCCGGCCGCAGTAGAGGCGAAGAAGTCGTCGGGGAAGGCGATTCCGATGGCGACGTTTGCCTTGTCGGCCCCGTCCGGCGCCGCCGGGTCGGACCCCGGAGCGATGACGACCGCCTGCCCCTCCGTCTGCCATGCCTCGGCATCTCCGGCCACAACCGCCTCGAGGTCCTGCGCCGAGCGGAATGGCACCACCCGTAGACCCTCTTCCTCGATGGTTTCGAGCGCAGCCAGCGCCGCCGGAGCATCGAGGCCCGACACACCAACACCGATCGACTCGTTGACGTCGTTGGGCAGGATCCAGAAGAGGGCGATGACGGCGATCAAAACCATGGCCGTGAGAAACGCCCACAGCTTGTCCCGCCCGTACTCGGCCATGTCCTTGCGGACGATCGACCCGATGATGGTGAACCGGGGCACTGGCCGGCTCATCCCTCGAGTCCCCTGCCGGTCATTTCGATGAAGATGCTCTCGAGAGAGGCCTCCTCGGTGTGGATGGTCATGAGGCCGGCCGCGCCAACGGCAGCCTTGAGCTCCTCGCCTGCCGTGGCGTCCTCGAGCGACACCGTCCGCTCCTTCACGCCGTCAGCCTCACGGACCCGCACCTTTACCGAGCGTTTACCGTGCTCCAGCTTCAGGTTGTCCGGCGTGTCGACCGCGTACAGCTTGCCCTCGTTGATGAACGCCACCCGGTCAGATAGCTCGTCGGCTTCGTACATGTCATGGGTGGTGAGCAGAACTGCCGCGCCCCGATCGGCTTCATGTTTGATGAGCTTGCGAATCGCCTGCGAGGACACCGGGTCCAGGCCGTCGGTTGGTTCGTCGAGGAACAGCACCTTCGGCGTGTTGACAAGCGTCCTGGCCATCATGAGCCGCTGGCGCATGCCCTTGGAGTACTTGCTGACCCGATCATTGGCCCGATCGACGAGGCCCACCTTCCGCAGCAGGTCGTCGGAGTCGAGATTCTTGATGCCGAACAGGCTGGCGAAGAAGCGGAGGTTCTCGCTTCCCGACATCGAGTCGTAGAGGTTCTTCTCCTCGAAGCAGACTCCGATCTGCGCCTGCATGACCGGGTCGTCGGTGGTGACGTCGACGCCGAGAACCTGAGCGTTCCCCGACTTCGGCGTGAGCTGCCCGGTGAGGATCTTGATGGTCGTGGATTTGCCAGCTCCGTTTGGGCCGAGGAAACCAAGGATCTCCCCCGGAGCCACTTCGAAGCTGACCCCCTCCACGGCTGGCACGTCGCCGTAGGAGAAACTGATGTCCTCCACTCGGATGGCGGCTTCGGTCATGGTTTGCTCCTCTCGGCAAGCGTTGACCTTCGCGACCTTCCTAACGCTACGCAGGGGCCACCGCCACGGAATAGAGGACTTCGGCTTAGGGACCAGAGGCGTTTCCTGTCCCCGCGAGGCGACTCCACCATCCGATCGTTGACCGAGCTCACCCGCTAGCGCACATTCGTTCGACTCGGCTGGGCGTCAGGTGGTCACAACAGTGTGCCGAACGAAGAATGACCCGCCAAACGGCGGGCCATCCAAACGATCAGTAGTACAGCTTTAGGCCTGAATCGCCTCGACCTCTTCGTAGATCTCGAAGCGGGGTTCTCCGATTACGCCGGCCTCCTGCATCGCTTCCTTCAGCCGATGGTCGCCCATCATTTCCTTGAGCGTTTCGAGGGAGTCATAACCAGCGACAACGGTGACCAGGTTCGGGTCGTCCACGCTCACATTGACCCGGGAGAACTTCGCACCCATCTTGGTCGGCGGCATCGTGTCGTACACGGCCTTCCACTTGTCGTAATCCGCTACCGCGTGATTGATTGCCAATAAGAACATATAGGTGGCCTCCTGGGTGGGTCCTTAGCTCAATGAGCTCGTGATCTCGAGCCTACAGCTTGCCACCGCCCCGCCTTCGCCACACCGCCCAACGGCGCCTGCCACCGGCGCCCCAAATGCGGCCAGTCATGTTCCGACAGCGGGTGCCTAATGACTAGGGCAAAACTGCCCGCATTGGCGGCGCTCTACCTTTGAAACGGTCGCACCGACTGCGCGGCATGCCACAATCCACTCGCTGTGTTCACCCCGACTCGACTCTCGTTCGCGCTGCGCCCTGGAGCACCCATGCCCGTGCTGGCAGGCGCCGTGGCGGTGGCAATGCTGTTCGCCGCCACTCCGTTTCTTATCCCCGAAGTGGCCGACCGCTTCGACGTGTCGGTCGGGACGGCAGGTCTGTTATCGGTTGCCCAGGTGGCATCCTTCGCCGCGACGACCTTCATCTTGCCCCGGTTGGCTGCTCCTTCGGTGCGAATATTCCTGATCGCTGCGGGAGTTCTGGCTGTCGGCAACGGGGTCAGCGCTTTGCTCACCGCCTTTCCTCTGCTGGTTGGAGTCAGGGCAGTGGCCGGTGGCGCTGCCGGCGCCCTGATCTGGATGGCGTGGAGCGATGCGATGCAAGCACCCCGCTCGTTGGCCGCCATCTCCGCCGCAGCGCCTCTCACCGTCCTGTTGTCATCGCCGCTCATAGCCGCCCTCTCCGCGCATGGTGATCGAGCGATATACGCCGCGCTCGCCATCGCCAGCGCTCCCTTGCTCTTGATGCGCCCCAGCGTGACGGTCGGGGCACGCCCTACCCGCCACGTGAGCCGCTCCCGCTCCAATCGGGTCCTGCTGGGAGCGCTGGTGCTGATGACCTTCGCCGGCGCCAGCCTCTTCATCTACGAGTCGGTGGCCGCCCGCCAACAGCTCGGGCTAACGCCGCTGGCCACCTCGCTTGGTTTCAGCCTCAACGCGGCGGGCGGTCTCCTGGGCGCTCGGTTGTCGGGCCGCCATCGCCGACCCGGCCTGTGGCTGGCCTCGGCGGGCCCGGCGGCTGCTCTGTCCATCGCTGGTGGTCACGCCATCTTTTTCTTCATCGGTATCGGCTGGTGGGGATTCGCTTTCTGGATGGGAGTACCAGGCGTCATGCAGATGCTGTCGGCCAGATCGCTCCATCCGGCGGAACGGGCAGGCGACGCCCAATCGGCCATGGCCGTGGGGAGAGCCCTGGCCCCGCTACTCGGCGGTGCATTCGCCGATGCCGACGCCTACACCACCTTGGCGTTGGTGTCTGGCGCCGGCCTCACGGTGGCGGGGCTATCGATCGCCGGTGTTCAGGAGGGCCGAGACCGGCTGCCACCCAGCGATCCGATCTTTCATATGCCGAAGGACTGATAGCTCGACGTCGCCGGACAGACATCAACCGCCCAGCAATGCATCCACTCGCTCGACGGCAACTGTCGCTCCGAGCTTCTCGAGGGTTGAACGTGCCGAAGTGAGCTCCAGCCGTGCGGCCGCGTCGTTGCCGATGGCTGATTGTGCTTTGGCCAGAACGACACGGGCCTGGGCGGTTTCATAGGGCATCTTCAGCTCTGTCCAACCTCGCACCGCTGCCTGAGCGAGCTTCGCCGCCTCCGCTGGTGTTTGATCGTCTGTTGCGATCGCCGCCCGCCGCTGTGCGGCAGCCGCCCGCATCGCTACCGAGCCGCAAAGTTCGGCGGCTTCCTCGAGCTCGTCGAGTGCTGCTTGTGCCTCTACAACGTGTCCGCGTGCCAGCTGCACGTCTATCCACGCTGGGAGCATCCGCGCCCGATCCAGCGGCCCCATCCCCGAGTCGAGCGCCGGTCGCATCAACTCCTCGGCGCCTTCGGCGTCACCCTCCTCAAGCCGTAACAATGCCAGGCCCGGCAACGGTGTGAAGCCGTACTCGTGGGCCACACCGAAGTGCTCAGCCGCCTCGGCCAACCGACCTGACCGCAAATCGATCTCCCCTCTTTGGTACAACGCCGCGCCGACGATGTCCGGATACCCATCCAGCTCATCCACAGCCTTGTCCAGGTCTGCAACGGCGTCCTGCCACGACCCCCGCAGCCACTTCAGTTCGGCACGGAATATCCGGCAAACGCCCGGATAGGCAGAATCGGAATGGTTTTCACACCACGACTGGGCGGCATCGCTCCACTCGCCGGCTCGCTCGTAGTCGGCAGCCTGACCGCACACTGACAGCATGTTGCAGTAGGAACGCCCGGTCGTTTCTGCATCTAGCTCACCCCCCACCGCTGCCACCATGGCTTCGTCGACAAGCATCATCCCCTCCTCAACTTGGCCCGTCGCAACCAGGAAGCGCCCCTTGTCCTGCAGCCCGAGAGCCTCGATGTTGCGGTCGTTGAGCCTGCGACCCAGCTCGATCACCCGATCGGACAGTGCAAGACCCCGGGCCGTGTCGCCATCTGACTCAAAAGCGACAACGCTCTCCCACCGCAAGAGGTGGCCCAACGCCTCGCTGTCCTCGGCTCCTTCCAGCAAGCCCTTCGCGCGAGCCAGCCACGCCTTGGCAACCGCTCCGGCGAGGCGGTGCTTGTAGGACTCAGCCAGGGCGAGGGCGATGAGGGCGGCTGCTTCTTTCTTGCCCTCGCGCACATAGGCTCCGTAGGCCTTCTCCCGGATCGAAACTCCCTCGTCGCTGCGACCGGTCCACCAGGCCGCCTCCGCCATCCGCTGCAGATCCTCGGCGTCCAGCTCGATCTCGGCCTCGGCACCGGTCAGCGCCTCGTATGCACGTTGCCAATTCTGAGCGGCGTGGGCCTGGCGACCATCTGCCAACAGGTCGGCCGCATCCGCTACGGGTGTCTGAGACTTCAGCGGCGAAAAATCTCGTGTAAGACCACCCTTCGCTATTTGGAATACATGCTCGGGTCGCTCCAGGTCACGGAGCACGTGAGGCCCAAGGTCAACCAGGTCGACACCCTCAGGGAGTTCGTCGCTGGTCAGCTGGGCCGTTGCCGACGAAACCAGGATCTGCCCGCCGTACCCAGTCGAAAGCAGCCGAGCACACCGATTGAGCGGCGGTCCGAAGTAGTCGCCGTCTCGCTCATCGGCGTTGCCGCTGTGCATCGCCATTCGAACCAGCAGCGGTCCCACCTCGCCCCAGTCCTGTTCCCCCAGCATTATCTGGGTCTCTATGGCCGCATCGATGGCCGACAGCGGTGAGGAGAAGGCGGCGCAGAATTCGTCTCCGGCGGTGGTAAAGATCGTCCCTCCGTTGGTCTCGATCTTCTGGCGCACCACTCTGTCGTGCGTCGCCATGGCTGCTCGCATGGCATCGGGATGCTCGTCCCAACGGCGCGTGCTTCCCTCGACATCCGTAAAGAGAAACGTCACCGTTCCGGTTGGTTTAGCCGTCATGGACCTCCACTTGGGCGCTTCAATCTACGCGCTCGGCTCCCCGCCGCTGGTAATCCAGGCGGATTCTGGCCGGTGATGTGGCAAGCTGTCCCCATGTCCGCACCACGCCACGACGAATACGGGTTACCCGTCGGCGAAGATGTACCCGGCTGGAAACCGGTAGATCTCCCGCCCCACACTGCGATGGACGGCCAATGGTGCCGTCTCGAGCCGCTCACCCTCGACCACGCCGAAGGCCTTGTCGCCGCGTTCTCGGCCGACGACGGCCGCATGTGGACCTACATGCCGTGGGGCCCGTTCAAGAAAACGGCCGAACTGCGAACCGTGATCGAATGGATCTCGGCGCAGGACGACTGGATGGGTTTCGCCATTGTTACCCCCGAACACGGGCCCATCGGCATGGCCTGCTACCTCCGCATCGATCCACCGCAAGGTGTGATAGAAGTCGGAGCAATCGCCTACTCCCCTGCCCTGATGAAGACCGCCGCCGCCACCGAAGCCATGTTCTTGATGGCAGACCGCGCCTTCGACACCGGGTACCGACGCCACGAGTGGAAGTGCGACGACCTCAACGCGGCGTCCCGCTCAGCCGCCGACCGACTCGGATTCCGGTATGAGGGGACTTTCCGCCAGGCGGTCGTCTACAAGGGCCGCAACCGCGACACCGCCTGGTACTCCATCACCGACCAGGAGTGGCTCGCACTGCGCCAGGCCTATGTCAAGTGGCTGAACCCAGCGAACTTCGACGACGCCGGGACGCAGCGCACCAGCCTCCGCGCCCTTGTCGCCGCCACCCAAGGAATGTGACTTCACGTCGGGAATGACCACCGCTCCGATTAGCTTGAACCAGTAATGGATATCGAATTCGTTTACGTAGGCGACCCCATGTGCTCGTGGTGCTGGGGGTTCGCCCCGGTGCTGGAACGTATGCAAGAGGTGTACGACGTGCCGCTGCGGGTCGTTGTTGGAGGCCTGCGCCCCGGGCCTGAGGCACAGGAGCTCGACGATCGCTTGGCGGGCACTCTGGCCCATCACTGGGAAGCCGTCGAAGAGGCCTCTGGTCAGCCATTCGACGCCAAATTCCTGGAGCGACGCGACGGCTGGCGCTACGACACCGAGGTTCCGGCCATCGCGGTGGTCACCATGCGCGAGCTCAATGAGCCACAGACGCTGCAGTTTCACTCCCGACTGCAGCGCGCCTTCTACGCCGAAGGCATCGACATCACCGATCCTGTCGCCTACCCGGATCTCATCACCGACTTTGATGTAGACGCCGACAAGTTCACCGAGCTTTTCGCGTCGGACGATATGAAGAAGCGGGCCTGGGCCGATTTCGCTGAGTCCCGCTCGATGGGTGTGGCCGGCTT
>JAOTWH010000151.1 GCA_029863035.1 Acidimicrobiia bacterium
ACGAGAAACGCCACTGAGCGCTTTGGCGAAGTGCTGCCGCCTTGCCATAATGCACTGCGTTCCCTCACCTTTTCGGCAGGAGTCGCGTGCGATGGATCAGGTAAAGCTTTCTTGTTCAGTCCGCCCGGGCCGTGGATCTGCTGCGGCGCGCCGCCTGCGTCGCACCGGACTCGTTCCCGCCGTGGTCTACGGTCAGGCGGCGGATCCGGTAGCGGTGGCCGTTGACGGTCGCGAGCTGCACGCAGCCCTGCACACCGAAGCAGGCGCCAACGCACTCATCGACCTCCACCTCGATGGCAAGAACCAGTTGACGGTGGTCCGCGAGGTGCAGCGCCACCCGGTGCGAGGCGGCATCACTCACCTCGATTTCGTCAGGATCTCGCTCACCGAGAAGATCGAGGCCGAGGTTCTGCTCGAGCCCGTGGGCACGCCGACAGGAGTGAGAGAAGATGGCGGCGTGTTGGAGACCGTGAACAACTCGGTCATGATCGAGGCGCTGCCCACCGACATCCCAGCGTCGATCTCCATCGACATCGGTGGCCTGCACATCGGTGAGTCCTTGAGCATCGCCGACCTGCCCCAACTCGAAGGCATCACCTACCTCGCCGAACTCGAGACAACGCTCTACACGGTCCAAGCTCCCAGGGTTGAGGAAGAGGTATTGCCCGAGGTCGAACTGGACGAGGAAGGTATGCCGATCGAGGCGGTCGAGGGTGAAGAGGCTGAAGGAGCCGCCGAGGGCGAAGAGGCTGCCGAGGGCGACGATACGGCCGCAGAGGGCGACGCCGGCGGCGACGAGGAGAGCTAGATCGTCATCGTCGGGCTCCGGAACCCCGGGGCCGAATTCGACGGGACGCGCCACAACATCGGCGGGGACGTCGTTGCTCAATTGGCTACCCAACTGGACGAGAAGTTCCGTCGCGCCAAGCGCGGCATCAGGGCACAGGTAGCCGAGATCTCGATCGGCGAGCACAAGACCTACCTCGTATTGCCCACCACATCTATGAATGTGTCCGGCCAAGCTGTAGTGCCATTGATGCAGCGGCTGAATACCGATCCCGGCCAGCTTCTGGTCGTTCACGACGACATAGATCTTCCGTTCGCCAAGCTGCGGGTTCAGTTCGGCCGCGGCGCGGGCGGTCACAACGGAGTGGAGTCGATCAGGGGTTCGCTTGGGACGCAGGAGTTCTGGCGGCTCAAGCTTGGTGTCGGAAGGCCACCGGGGTCCACGGATCCCGCCAGTTTCGTGCTCAAGCGATTCTCAAAGTCAGAACAGGTTGGCGTCGAGGACATGATGGCGAGGGCCATCGATGTATTGGAGACCTACATCCGCTCCGGTCCCGCCGAGGCCAGACAGCAGGCGGGGGACGAAGCAGGGCCAAGATGACCGCCTACGTCGGGGCTATCGACCAGGGCACCAGCTCCACCCGGTTCGTCGTGGTCGACGGTCACGGTCAAATCGTCGTGTCCCACCAACAAGAGCACGCCCAACACTTTCCCCGCCCGGGGTGGGTGGAGCACGATGCCAATGAGATCTGGGCGGTTACCCAAACGGTGATCAGCAAAGGGTTGGCTCACGCCGGCATTTCTGCGGGGGACCTTGCCGCGGTTGGGATCACCAATCAGCGCGAGACCACGCTGGCGTGGGATCCGGCCACAGGGGAGCCACTCGGCCCAGCGATCGTTTGGCAAGATGTGCGGACCCAAGAGTTGTGCGATTCCCTAGCCGGTTCCGATGGGCCCGACCGATTCCGCAGCATCTCGGGATTACCGCTGGCCACGTATTTCTCGGGACCGAAGATGCGTTGGCTGCTCGACAACGGTCTGCAACAGCGTGCCGAGCACGGCGAGGTTCTTTTGGGGACGATGGACTCGTGGCTGGCGTGGAAGCTCACCGGTCGCCACATCACCGATGTCACCAACGCTTCCCGCACCATGTTGATGGATCTGTCCACCCTGGATTGGAGCCAGGACATGTTGGCGGCGATGGATGTGCCGCGCACCGCGCTGGGTGAGATCACATCGAGCTCCGAGGTCTACGGGGAGGCCGCTGGGGTGCTGGCCGGCGTACCAGTGGCATCGATGCTGGGTGATCAACAAGCCGCCATGTTCGGCCAGGCCTGCTTCGAGCCGGGGTCGGCCAAGAACACCTACGGCACCGGATGTTTCCTGCTGCTCCATACCGGCGGAGCGCCAATCCACTCCGACCACGGTCTGCTGACGACAGTTGCCTATCAGTTGGGCGACAGCGCGGCTCAGTACGCGCTGGAGGGCTCGGTGGCGATGGCAGGCGCAACGGTGCAATGGTTGCGCGACAACCTTGGCCTGATCGAGGCGGCTGGGGACATCGAGGCCTTGGCTGCCAGCGTTGAAGACAACGGCGACGTCTACCTGGTGCCAGCCTTCTCTGGCCTCTTCGCCCCCCATTGGCGTCCGGATGCCAGAGGGGCCATCGTCGGCCTCACCCGCTTCGCCACAGGCGCCCACCTGGCGCGAGCCGCGCTGGAGGCGACGGCCTATCAAACGAAAGACGTGCTGGCGGCCATGGAGTCCGACAGTGGTTCTGCCCTAAGCAACCTCAAGGTGGATGGAGGGATGGTCGGCAACGAGTTGTTGATGCAGTTCCAGGCCGACATCCTCGGGGTGCCGGTGGTTCGTCCCGCCATTACCGAGACCACGGCCCTCGGCGCGGCATACGCAGCCGGTCTGGCAGTCGGTCTGTGGTCTGGCACCGATGAGATCGCCGGTTTGTGGGCCGAAGAGCATCGCTTCGAGCCAGCCATGGAAGTCGTGGAACGAGACCGGCTCTATGGCCGTTGGCAAGAGGCGGTGCAGCGGTCGTTCGGGTGGGCCTAGCGCCCCTCCCCGCCCTGGGGCCCTTCGTTCTCTAGCATCTGCGCACTACCTGGAGGAAGTATCTCGGTCCCAGATCGAATCGCCTGGTTCCGCATCGCGTTGGTGCCAGCCGTCATGGCGCTGGTACTGGCGGACGGCCGGTTCGACGGCTCGTACGGATGGGCGGCGGCGGTGTTCGGCGTGGCGGCCGTTAGCGACTTCTTCGACGGTTATCTGGCGCGGCGCTGGCAGCAGGCGTCGAAGGTGGGGGCCTGGCTCGACACCATCGCCGACAAGGTCTTGGTTACCGGTGTCCTTTTCGCCCTGGTGGCGGTAGACCGAGCCTGGGCGTGGGCTGCCTTCATCATCGTTGCGCGCGAGATAGCGGTGATGGGCCTGCGGGGCATCGTCGCCATCGACGGAAGACATGTTCCGGCGTCCGGTCTTGGCAAGATCAAGGCCACCTTTCAGTTCCTTGCGATGGGTCTCGCCATGGTTCGTCTGGCTGACCAGTGGGGGGCCTTCTACCTCGATGAGTGGGTGATGCTGGCGGCGGTGGCTCTCACCATCGCATCTGCCGTCGACTACTTCGCCCGATTCGCCGTCGTCGTGAGGCGGGTTTGAGCGGCGTCTTCGTCACTGGAGGCAATGGGTTCCTAGGTCAAGCTTTGCTGAAGCGCCTCCAACTCGAGCCGGATATGCGCCCGGTGCGAGCATTGGCAAGATCGAGAACCAATGGCGAAGTTGTCGGCGGGCTAGGTGCCGAGCCTGTCATCGGCGATGTTTTCGACCCCGGAGCTTTATTGGCAGGCATGGAGGGGTGCGACGTCGTTTTTCACGTGGCGGGCGTCAACCAGATGTGCAGCGCCGATCCTTCGGAGATGTATCGGGTCAACGTGGTGGGCGCTGTCAACGTCGTCGAGGCGGCAGCCGCCGCCGGAGTCCGGCGCGTTGTCCATACGTCATCTGGTGCCACTCTGGGGGAGGGGCAGGGGGAGGTGGGAAGCGAATCGACCAGTCATCGCGGCGGGTTCTTATCCCACTACGAACGATCGAAGTACCAAGGCGAACGGGCTGTTTTCCAGGCCTCGAAAGGCACCGGGGTTGAGGTGGTGTCGGTGAACCCGTCGTCGGTGCAGGGTCCCGGTCGGGTTACCGGCTCCGCCAGGTTGTTCCTGGAGTACTTGAACGGCACGCGTCGCGCCTTGGTCGACACGTCGCTGTCACTTATCGATATCGACGATTGCGCGGAGGGCCACGTGCTCGCCGCCAACCACGGAGCGGCCGGCGAGCGATACGTGCTGAGTGGTGCCACGCTTCGGCTGCGCGAGATGGTGGCGTTGTTGGATGAGATCACCGGTCTGTCCACTCGACCTGTCTTCCTTCCTGGCTGGACGGCGTCGGTAGCAGGTGCGGTGGGCGAACGTGTGGCCAAGCTTTCGAGGAAGGAGTCCCAGGTCTGTGCCGAGCTGGTGCGCACTCTGCGCCACGGTGCTCGCTACGACGGCTCCAAGGCACAGCGGGAACTGGGGCTGCAGTATTCGCCTTTGTCCTACACCCTGCGACGAACTGTGGAGTGGTACGTGGAATTCGGCTTCGTGCAACGGGACCTACCAAGCTTTCCCAGTCGGCGCTAAGGGCGGAGGCGGTTGGAGCCGATAGCTATAAGGAGATGTCGACGTTCCCCCGCGCCCAATTTCTGCCGCAGGACCAGGCTTTGTCATGAGTCTTGCCTACGCGGCGCGCCCACCCGAGATAAATCGTGAGGACCTCGAGGGCTACGCATTGGCCGTGGCAGATGTGGCGGCGGAACTGGTCCCGGACCATCTCTCGATTCTGTGGAAAGGATCTGCTCAGAAGCCGTGGGACGGTCCATACGACTTTCTCCCCGGGCTGTCCGACATCGATATCCACATCTACCGCCAGGGTGTGCTCGCCGACCCGTGGGCAATGCGCCAAGCTGTAATGCATCGGGTGGGTCCACCCCCTTGGGACACGCCGCTCCAGCTGCTGGCCCTCGATACCGCCACGCTCCCCGATTGGTGGCTTGTTATGTCATATGAGGTGCTGCATGGATCGGCACCCCCCATCTCGACGCCTTCGACCGACGTTCTGCTGCAGCGGGACCGAGTGAGCCTTGCCGAAGCCCACCGCCATTCGACGAGGGTGGGTACCGACGTGCTTGGTCTCTCCGATGGCGAGTTATGGACCTACCTGCGTTCGGTGCGTTGGATGTTTCCTCCCATCGTCCAGCGCATTGCCACGATCAGCGGCCATCCTCCAGAGGAGGTCTGGTCGATGAACCGGACCAACGCCTTGGCCCTGGTGACCGCCAACCCGGCAACGTCCCACCTGGCCACCGCGGCGGCGGATTACTTCGAGGCAGCGCTGCGGGCTTGCGAGCGGCGCGACGGGCCCTCGGCCGAGCGAGCTCTTCGAGCTGGCCAGAGTCTGCTCGATGCCGCTGGACAGTGGGCAGCCAGCCAACCTGACGCTGTGATAGATCGGCGAACCGCTACGCCAACGATCTGACCTAATCTGGCGCCACTTGGCGGCGCCCCTAGCCCCGCTCCTACGACGTTGGCGGTCCGATCTCGTCCCGACACCCCCCGGGAGACTCGTCGTGCCGCCGCCTGGACGCGCCCTCACCATCTCGGCGACAGCCGCC
>JAOTWH010000152.1 GCA_029863035.1 Acidimicrobiia bacterium
TTGGGGCCCGAGAGCACAACCTGCAGAACATCGATGTCGAATTCCCCCTTGGCTTGTTCACAGCGGTCACCGGAGTCTCCGGGTCCGGCAAGTCGACTCTGGTCGAGGAGATCCTGTCCCGAGCAATGCGTGCCAAGCTGACGGGCGCCCGTCAGCTGCCCGGGAGACACACCAGGCTCAACGGCGCGCAACACGTTGACAAGATCATCGACATAGACCAGTCGCCCATCGGCCGCACCCCTCGGTCCAATCCGGCCACCTACACCGCCATGTTCGATCGGATCCGCGAGCTCTTCGCCGCGACTACCGAAGCCAAGCTGCGGGGCTACAAGCCTGGACGTTTTTCGTTCAATGTGGCAGGTGGGCGCTGCGAGACCTGCAAGGGCGACGGAACCATCAAGATCGAGATGCACTTCCTTCCCGACGTCTACATCACGTGCGAGACGTGTAAGGGCAAGCGATACAACCGAGAAACACTCGAGATCGAGTGGAAGGGTCACACCATCTCGGACGTGTTGGAGATGTCGGTTGAGGAGGCCTTGCACTTTTTCGAGAACCAGCCCCGCATCGCGCGCATCGTGCAGACCCTCTATGACGTTGGCTTGGGTTACGTCAAGTTGGGCCAACCCGCCCCGACCCTGTCCGGTGGCGAAGCGCAGCGAGTGAAGCTGTCAGCCGAGCTCGGCAAGCGTTCCACCGGGAGCACGTTCTACATACTCGACGAGCCGACCACGGGCCTTCATTTCGAGGATGTGCGGAAGCTGTTGGGCGTGCTGCACAGGCTGGTCGATGCCGGAAACACGGTGTTGGTTATCGAGCACAATCTCGACGTTGTCAAGTCCGCCGACTGGATCATCGACCTCGGTCCAGAAGGGGGAGAGGAGGGGGGCCGGATCGTGGCGGAGGGCCCGCCAGAGGAAGTGGTGAAGGTCGGGCAGAGTTACACAGGCAAGTTCCTGCGGGAGATGCTCGGTTAGCTTCTGGCGGGCTAGCTATTTGCGGATACGGCCGGCGCGCATCATCCCCACGCTGTTCGCTTCGACAGCATCCACGGTTACATAGGCACTGTCGTTCACGCTGCGTACCAGGTGGATTACCTCCGGGAGTTGTTTACGCCGAAGAGCCACCAGAGTGAGGCGTACCTCGCCCTCCTTTCCTTCGGCGTTGAGCACGGTCACACCAAAGCCCTTCTCACGCAATAGCCCGGCCGCCTGGGGTGAGCCAACGGGCGCCATCACTCGAACCATCACCTGACCAGAGGCGATCCAGCGGTCGAGAGTTCCGCCAAGCGCGGTCCCCAACCCGAAGCCACCGGCGTAGGCGATGACCTTGTACCACTGGTCCAAGTTGCTCAGCACTATGCCGGCCGCGATCACCCATGTAAGCGACTCGAAGAAACCAAGGCTGCCAGCCAGCAGACGCCGGCCGCGCACCAGATAGGTGATGCGGAGTGCTCCGATCGAGACATCGATGAGACGGAGACCGACGATGCCGGCGGCGATGAGGACTGCTGTCATAGCCGCCGGAGCATAAGCTCGGCTAGGTCGTCTCAGGCCTCATGGTGGAGCCACGCATCGGGTCGAGGCCGGCGTTGGATTCCTTCACTGCCGAAACCAGCAACCTGACGTCTGGGAAGTTGTCGCAGTATTGATAGCGGTAGGCCATCCGGATAAGGCCTGAGGTATCCACCACGAACTCGCCCGGCAACTGCCAGCCGCTGTCCACCAGCCTTGTTCCTTTCGACCTTTTGAAATCGAGGATCATCCGCCAATCCTCAGGACCACCCAGGAGTATGTCTTCATCGTCGTACAGGGCTTGCAGCATGGTCCCTTCGGGCACTCCGAAAGCGGCGTACGCTCGGCGCTCGGGGTCACATAGGAATGGTTCGGAGATCTGATGCGCCTTGACGTAGTCGGCGGTGCGCACCGGATCGCCCATCCCGACCAGCACCACATTGGTGCCAGCTTCGGCCAGCGCGGACCGTTCTTCCGCCAAGCGCTCGGCTCTCTCGAAACCGCAGCCGCAGCCGAAGTGGCGCCAGAACAGGAACGTCGCCGGTCTGTCTGCCCAGAACGAGCTGAGCGCTACTTCGGCGCCAGACGAATCCAGCAACGTCAGGTCAGGGGCAGCATCGCCGACGTTGGGGCCCGGCGGCGCCATCCGGTTCTGCTGCGGTCCCGCCTCCAACCCGGCTATGTAGTTCGCTTCGGCCTGGTCAGTCAGCCCCTCTAGATCGGTCATGTTTTACCTTTCTCCTATGTCTTCGTTCCCTGTTCCCTTGCCCGGCTGACCAGCCGGTCCCCAAGGGATAACCCATGGGGCTGGCAGCCGAGCGAGCTGCCGCCTCGCCTTCAGCTGGACCGTGGCTCGGGCGAAGCCCTCGCCTTGAACCAACCCCGCTCTCGCTTCAGCGCCCTTGAACAAGCTCATTCCTCGCCGATATCTTCGTTCCACAGAGCTGGGTTGCCAGCAATGAACTCTGCCATCAGCGTCTGGCACTCTTCGTTGTCTGCCACCAGCACCTCCACGCCGCGGGAGCGAAGATGGTCCTCGGCACCCATGAAGGTTCGGTTCTCTCCGATCACTACCCGGGGAATGCCGTAGAGCAAGATGGCGCCCGAGCACATGTCGCACGGCGAAAGCGTCGTGTAGATGGTGGAGCTGGCATATCGCGCGGCGGGCAGTCTTCCAGCGTTCTCCAGTGCATCGGTCTCTCCATGGAGTATGGCCGAGCCCTTCTGAACCCTTCTGTTGTGGCCCCTACCAACGATCTTCCCGTCCACCACCAGCACGGACCCGATCGGGACTCCGCCTTCATTGCCCCCCGCCTTGGCCTCGGCGATGGCTTGTTCCAGAAATCTGATGTCGTCGTCAGTCACCTCGGCGACGCTATCAGCCGGCAACTAACCTCGTCGGCCGATGGCCGACTACGTGAGAGATTCCGGCGACAAAGAGCTGCTGCTCGACGAATTCGGCGAGAAGCTGTCCGCCTTCCAAGCTTTGCGCAAAGACGACAGCGACGCGGCCGATGCTCTGCTTAGCAATCTGGGTGCAACCAGCGACGTTGACCGCGAGATCGTGCTGGAGCTGTCGTCGCCCAAACCGCTGGCGTACCCGGACCGCTTTCCCGAAGCGCACTCGCTCGCAGTGCGGTCGCTCGAGGTACTTGATCGCAATGGCCCGCGGCCAGTAAAGATCAAGGGTCTGGGCCCACTGGCTCCGGTGGCCGGATTCCTGGTTCAGCAGGTGACTCAGTTCATCGTGCGGGCGCATGTGTCCAACGTCGCCGATCGCATCCATCACCTCTACATGCGAAGGGAGGCCAACGCGAGGCGTGACGACCCAGCTCGCGTCCTCTTGTTCCACGCCAGGCGCGATATGGACCGGATCGCTCCAGGCTTCAAGAGAAACGCCTTTGGACTTCCCCTCTTCGTGCTGGGCGGTGCCGTCTTCTCAACGCTGCTCGGCTTACTGCAACGAGCTTTGGCCTCTGCCTTCGAGTCCGTGTGGGGCAAAGCGATCACGACGGTCGTTTTGGGTTTGCTGGTCTTGGGCGTCGCATGGGTGATCCTGCGCGGCGCTGCAACCGCACACAGGCGCATCCAACTGACGCTGGAGGGACCGATCGGTGCGCTGTGGCAGACCATCGACCGGTGTGGAAAGCCGCCCAAGGATCCCGCCCAGGTGTTCGCCCTGATAGCGGTGATCCTGGCTCTGTTGCCGTGGTTATTGATCCCTACCGGGTTCCTGGTGGCGTGGCTAACTGAGCTCTTGTAGGACTGCTTCCACGAACCTGGGTAGTGTCTCGGCCCATGGACCAGCAGTCGGGAGTTGTCGGAGCCAGCACTCCCTCGGACGCCGTTCCCGGTGGCGACAGGTGGTCGCAGGCGAAATGGATTCGGCGAGTTGGCTCTTTCGTAACCATCCTGGTCTTCCTCGTCGTTCTATGGGAGAGCTACAAGGGCCTGTGGCGATGGCAGGAATGGGGGTGGCCGGTGCGGCCAGACAACTCGGCCATGCCCCACACATGGGACATCCTTGACGCCATCTTCTCGCCGGCGCGGCGCGGGGGCGAGGACATCCTGTTGGTCATCCTGCTGCGGGCGGCCTGGTTCACCTTCCGCGAGGCACTGGCCGGGTTCGTAGTAGGGGGTCTTTTCGGATTCGGAATCGCGGTGCTCTTCGTTCGCTCACCCTTGATGGAGAGAGGACTCATGCCGTACGTCGTGGCATCGCAGACGGTGCCTCTCATCGCCATCGCCCCCATGGTGGTGATCTGGGGCGGACGGCTGGATCTGCCCCGGTGGACGATGGTGGCGGTCATCTCCGCCTATCTGACGTTCTTCCCGGTGACTATCAACACACTGCGCGGCCTGCGATCGCCGGCTGCTACCAGCACCGAGTTGATGCGGTCGTATGCGGCGAAGCCTCGTGAGGTCCTGTGGAAGCTCCAACTCCCTGCGGCTTTGCCGTACATCTTCACCGCTCTGAAGATCTCCGCAACCGCGAGTGTTATCGGCGCCATCATCGGCGAGCTGCCCGCCGGTTTGGGGGAAGGGCTGGGACGCACGCTGCTCACCTTCATGTACACCTACATCAGTGGGCCCGAGAAGCTCTATGCCGCCATCGTGATATCGGCATTGGTAGGCATCTTCTTCGTAGCTCTGGTGTCGGTAGCGGAGCGCCTGCTGATTCCGCCTGCCCGAAGGCTCGAGACATGACCGCCATGGTGAATGCTGTCGGCGTCTCGAAGGTCTTCGGCTCGGGCAGAGACGGTGCCGTCGAAGCACTGCGCGGCATCGACCTCGAGATCCAGCCTGGAGAGTTCGTAAGCCTCATCGGCCCATCTGGCTGCGGCAAGAGCACCCTGTTGAGACTCATGGCCGATTTGCTCTCACCAACGCATGGCGAGATCGTCGTCAATGGCAAGGCAGTTCACCAAGCCCGGCTCGATCACGACTACGCCATGGTGTTCCAGCAGGCGACGCTGTTGGAGTGGCGCTCGGTGGTTCGCAACGTTGAGCTGCCGATGGAGATCACCGGCATCGATAAGGGAGAGCGGGAGCGCAAGGCGCAGGAGCTCCTCACATTGGTCAACCTGGAGGAGTTCACCGGGCATTACCCATGGCAGCTCTCCGGCGGGATGCAGCAAAGGGTTGCCATAGCAAGAGCGCTTGTGCTGGAGCCGTCGATTCTGCTGATGGACGAGCCCTTTGGCGCCCTCGACGAGATGACCCGTGAGTCGATGCAGATGGAGCTGATGCGCATCTGGACCAAGACGGAGAAAACGGTGGTCTTCGTCACACACTCGATCCCCGAAGCAGTATTCCTCTCGTCCCGGGTGGTGGTGATGTCTCCTCGGCCCGGCCAGATCGTCCGAGTAGTCGATGTCGACCTGCCGCGGCCCCGCCAGGA
>JAOTWH010000153.1 GCA_029863035.1 Acidimicrobiia bacterium
GGTGCCGATGGGGTGAGCTACGACCATCAGGCCAATCGAGAGATCGACTTCCTGGAGAGCCACGGCTTCGGTCACCTGCCGATCTGTATCGCCAAGACCCACCTGTCGTTGTCGCACAACCCCAACCTGAAGGGCGCACCAACGGGATGGATTCTGCCGGTTCGCCAACTGCGTGGAGCGGTTGGGGCAGGATTCATCTATCCCATCTGTGGTGACATGCGGACCATGCCCGGGTTGGGAACCGAGCCAGCGGCAGAGCGGATCGACATAACCGAGGACGGCGAGATAGTGGGGTTGTCATGACAGAAGCAGAGGTGCAGAACTGGTTGGATCGCTATGTGGAGGCGTGGCGGACTCACGACCCCGACCTCATCGGGGCGCTTTGGACCGAAGATGCCACCTACAAGTACCACCCCGGTGACGAACCGGTGGTGGGACGAGACGCCATCGTCGCCAACTGGGTCAAGTACCAGGATCAGCCGCTGAACAAGAACCCATGGACCGCCCAGTACCGGCCGTGGGTGATCGACGGCGATCGCGCCATCGCTATCGGCGAGACGCACTACGAGGGTGCCGAGGATTACCACAACTCGTTCCAGCTGACGTTCCGTGATGGGGCGTGCGCAGCCTTCGTCGAGTGGTACATGGAACCCCGCAAGCCGGGCGACACCGACACCTAGAGAAACAGGCTCCTAGGGCACCAGCACCAGCGGGCAATCGCGGTTGGGGTGGCGCATCACGGTCATCGGCTGCTTCCAGATCTCACTGAGGCGCTCTGAGGTAAGCACTTCATCCGGCGAACCATCCGCCACGATCCGCCCCCCGTCGATGATCGCCAGGCGAGAAGCATGGGCTGCCGCCACGTTGAGGTCGTGGAAGGCAGCGACAACCAGGCGCCCCGCCTTCGCCAGCGCAACCAAAGAAGTCATGATCTTCTCCTCGTGACCTACGTCGAGCGCCGAAGTTGGCTCGTCGAGGAACATGATCGGTGCCTCCTGGGCTAGCACCCGGGCGATGGTGACCCTGGCCTGCTCTCCCCCCGACAGCGTTGGAAAGACCCGATCGGCGAAGTCGGCCGTGTCGGTGGCCACGAGAGCCGCCTCGACCGCAGCGTGGTCGTCGTCCGCTGAGTTGGCCGCCTCGGAATGATGCGGGTAGCGCCCCATGTTCACTATCTGGCGTCCCGTGAACGGGAACTGCACCACGGTCTGTTGCGGAAGCACCGCTCTCTGCCGAGCAAGGGCAACAGGCCTCATAGCGGAAAGGTCCTCACCGCCGATACGCAACTGGCCCGAGCCCCTCAGGTCCCCCGCCAACATCGCCAGCAGCGTGCTCTTACCCGCTCCATTGGGGCCGATGATTCCAACTACCTGTCCGGAATCGATGTCGATATCTATGCCGTCCAATAGCTTCCGGTTCGCCACCGCGTACGACACGTCACGAGCTTCGATGGTGGGCACTAACCCCAACCCCCGTACTGAGCACGAGTGCGACGAAGCAGCCATAGGAAGAATGGCCCACCGACCAGCGCCGTCAACAGCCCGACCGGGATCTCCGAAGGCAGCGCCAGGGTTCGTCCGCCCAGATCGGCCAGCGCCATCAGGGCCGCTCCCCCTACGGCGCTCGCCGGGATCACTGTGCGATGCAGTGGCCCGGCCACCAAGCGAACCGCATGGGGCACCAGCAATCCAACGAAGCCGATGATGCCGGCAGCTGCCACCGAGGCTCCCACGGCCAGCGACACGATGACCAAGAGAGCCGCCCGCGTTCTCTCAACGTCCACCCCGAGGTGACGGGCCTCGGACTCTCCCACCAACAGCAGATCGAGTCGGCGAGCGAACAGCGGGGCGATCACCAGCGCGACTCCGATGAACAACAGCGCCGGCCGCACCAGATCCCAGGTGGCGAGGCTGAACGACCCGAGGAACCAGAAGACCGCGGTTTGAAGTCGCGGGTTGTCGATCGCGAAGCTGAGGTAGCCAACAGCTGCCGCCGCCACCGCGCTGAGGGCCACTCCAGTGAGAACCAGGTTGACCACTTCGGTGCGACCGTGGTAGCGGCCCAGCACGAACACCAGCGCCGCGATGGCCAACGCGCCGAGGAATCCTCCGACCGAACCGCCGAAGTCCCCCAAGAATCCTGGGGCGGCGGCGAGAACAATGGCCGCCCCCAGCGCTCCCCCGCTGGAGATGCCGATGATCTGCGGGTCGGCCAAGGGGTTACGGAACAGGCCTTGCAGCACAGCTCCCGCCGTCCCCAGGCCGGCCCCTACCGCCAGCGCCAACACCAGGCGCGGCAAACGCAGAGACCACACCACCGAATCGGCTTGGCGGGTGACGTCGTTGCCGCTGTCGATGCCGAGGTGGTCGAGCAGTACCGATATCACGTCGCTCGGAGCTACCGATACTGCTCCCATGGCAAGGTTGGCGGCCACCGAGCCGAGCAACACGACGACCAAGACCGGCCACAGCAGCCGTCGCCTGGTCGCCTGGGGAGCACTGATCAATACTCGGGCGCGAGCTCTGGATGAAGGCCGACGATCAGCTGCATCAGCGCCTCGCCGCTCCTGGGACCGAGCGCAAGGAACAGAGCCTCGTCGAAAGCGATGATCTGCCCGCTCTGGCCAGCCGTGGTCTCGGCCACACCGGGTAGGGCCTCGAATTCTGCCAAGCCACCCAGGGAATTCATGGCGTCGAGGGTGGTGATGATGATGTCGGGGTTGGCCTCCAGAAGCCCCTCTGGCGTCAAGGTGTTGAATGGCGGACCCACCACCGGGTCAAATCCGCCGGCGGCCGAGATCAACGAAGAAGGAGGTGAGCCCGGACCGAACAGCAGCAGAGCCTCGGGACCGCGGGCGTACAGGAACACGACCTTGGGCGTCTCGGCGGCTTGGGATGCGAGGTCGGTCGCCGCTGCGATCTCGGCGTCAACCGCATCCGCCAATTTGGCGCCGGCATCGTCCCGGCCCACCAACATCGACACCGTCTCGATCTTGGGCCTGATCTCATCGATGGTGTTCGCCCATTCGATGATCACAACAGGCACCCCGGCCGCGCGGATCTGGTCGAGGACTTCCGGTGGCCCGACCAGCTTGTCCCCGATTACCAGAGTCGGATCGAGCGCGATGACCGGCTCGGCCGCCAGGCGCTGGCCGAAGCCCACCTGGGCCAGGGCAGCAGCTTCAGGGGGGAACGTGGTCGTGACATCAACACCAACCACGCTGGAGCCCGCACCGATCTCGAAGAGGATCTCGGTGATATCACCGTTGAGAACAACTATGCGGCTGGTGTCGGAGATGACCGACTCCACGTCGTCGGCCCCCACGAAGGTGATCGGTTCGGTCACCGCGGTAGTGGCCGGTGTCGCGGTGGTAGGGGGCGCCGTTGTGGCGGTGGGTGTCGTGGCCGGAGCCTGGGTCGCAATCGGACCAACGGTGGTGGAGGCAACGTCGTCGCTGCAGGCGGCTGCGATCAAGCCAAGCCCAACAGCCACGGCCAACAGGGGGCGAGAGCGCATCGGCCAAAGCTATCGGGAGGGGATCCGACGCCAAGTCAGATGCCGGACTCACATTGCGGACACGCAAGGGAGCGGGTGATCTCCCGTTTCCTGTTGCTGCCTCGACTCCCTTTCGGGGGAGGTAGCCAGGGGGTTTCAAACCTCGGTGAGATCGACCCGCTCTCTATGACAATTATCGCGCCTTCGGGCACCGAGGTCAACAGGCAAAAGCCGGTGCCGTCTGCCGCCACCACTTTCAGCAACCTGGAAGCCTCTGGCTAGCGCACCTCTTCGGGTTGACACCAAAGTGCCCGGGCCGAGGCCCGGGCACTTTCAATGGACCTGGGCCGAAGCCCCGGTCCTCACGGGGCCGAAGCCCCAGTTAGGTCTTCGTCAACCATCAACTCCCAGGAATGTACATGTGCAGGAGCTGTCCGGCCTCACGTTTGAGTAACGTCCCGTCAGGCTGCAGCTCTTCATCCACGAAGTCGAAGTCGTGGGCTTGCACGTCGAGTAGCCAATGTCCCTCTCCGTACCACTCGGATACGTCCACGATGCCCGAAGACTCGCCGCCGGCGTCAACAACATTGGCAACGGCAGTCCAGCTTCCATCGGAGAACTTGTACTGCCAGATCTGCGCGTCGTCGGCATCCTCTTGAACCATCAGGCTGTTAGCACTGGTGTCCATGTTGTCCGGGTTGGTGAACCCGACGAAGTCGTCGAGCCCATCGTCGTCACCCTGGGCCAGTACGGTCAGGCTGTCCACCTTGCGCGGGTTGTTGTCGTTCATGACCATCTTGAAGACCCGGCCATTGTCGGCCAGCCCTGTCGACGTTCCGATCCTCTCCAGCCTTCCGGTATCCGGATCGGGGGCTATACGGGACTGCCCGGTATCGGCGATGTAGATGGTGTGAGGGTCGTTCTTGTCGTAGGCCAGGTCCTCCAGGCGGATGAACTGGAAGACGTTGTTGTCGTTGGACCATTCCTCCAATGCTGCCTGGGGAGCCTCGCCTGTCGTGCCCCTAGCGATCTGCTTGGGAACTCGGATGAACTTGCCGGCGAACTCGTCTCCCGGCACCAGGTCCAGATAGTCGTTGGCTCCGTTGAACGGATCGGTCGGAGTGACCTTCTTGCCGTTCGCCTCGGTCACCTGGAACGCCCACAGGCTCCCCTTGTCCTGCCACACGTGCGATTCGTGATTGGCCAGGTACAGGTAGAGCTGGGACGATGGCGCGTTGAAGGTGTCATCCGTCGACAACATCGCCAACTGGTTGTAACCAGGAACGGCGATCGTGTTCTCATGATTGTGCCGACCCATGCCGGCTACTTGAGTGAACTCGCCCGTGTCGGTGTCCAACACCACCACGTAGCCGCCTTGGCGTTGACCGGCCAGCCCTGGGTCGGGCCCATATGGAGCACCTGCGGGCACGTCCACGATGTCGTCGGTCTCTTCGTTGGCGAACAAGGTGTAGGTGCTGAACCCCTCAGCAGGCCCAGCCATCGAGGCCGAACAGAACCGCAGATAGCCGTTCTCCGGTCCTAGCGCCACCTCGGCGCTGTTGATCGTATTGGTGGCCACGTCCAGCGTGAGCTTGGAAACAGACGCATCCTGGAAGTCACTTGAACCAAAGAAAGGAACGGTGGTCTGTTCGTGTGTGACGTACACATCAACAGTGCCCTCGGTCGGCCCTGGGCGCACCCCGATGCCGTCGGGAAGGCCCTCGAACAGGAGGCCGTCGTGGGTTTGGCCAACATCGATAATGGGTGTGACTGTGCCCCCTCCTACGTTCAACGTGATCAAGGCCGAGCCCGGCGACGTATGGGCCGCCCCCGCCGGCGCGGTTGGCATGACCGCCACCAATAGGGCAAATGAAAATGCGATGGCTACCAAGCGTCGCCATC
>JAOTWH010000154.1 GCA_029863035.1 Acidimicrobiia bacterium
CGTCCACCACCTGAGCAACCCGCTCGGCTGTCATGTTGGTGTAGTCGGTGAGCATCGGCTGAGCGTAACTATTCGCCCGAGTCGACCATGGCCTGGACCTCTGGCGCCAGCCTCTGGTGAAAGAGGCCCGGCGGGATGGGCGCGCCGGTGCGCACCAAAGCGATCTGCCACGACGGCGAGGATCCAAGCGCCCATCGCAAGCCGCGGCTGGCGATCTTGCCAACCGTGATGGCCCCCGGGATGCGTCTTAGCCCCAGGATGCGACGCAGGCGGCGCGGAAGGGTGGCGGAGGCAGCCCAGAAAAGCAATCGATACGCCGGCTTCACATTCCACGGCAGCGGTGGCGACCTGAGAAACTTGATGGCGTCCTCGGTGCCCGGCGAGGGGCCCAGGTGAGGATGCTGGGCGATCCAGGCCGACAGGTCTCGGGCTGTCCCGGGCAGCGGGTCCGAATACAGGAGCGCACCCACCTTGGCCTGTTCCGACACGAACCGATCGGCATCACTTTGGCTGAGTGGTTGCCGAGCGAAACGCTGATAGGCGGTGAGGAAGGAGTCGGTTAGGGCGTTGTGGACCCAGGCGGCAAGGGGAGGGGCGTCGGCTGTGTAGCTATTGCCCCGGTGTGAGACTCCGGTCACCCTGCGGTGAGCCCTCTTGACAACCTCCACCGCAGCGTCCACTTCAGGCTTTGCACCAAACGAGGTCGCGGTGACGTATGCCGATGTGCGCGACAGCCTGCCCAGCGGGTCCTCTCTGTAGCGGGAGTGGTCGGCTACCCCTGCCGACACCTCGGGATGGGCAGCCTGTACCAACAGGGCCCGAATGCCTCCGAAGAACGCGGCGACATCGCCGATAACGGGCCACGTCGCTGAGTCGGGCCCGAACAGGCCGGGGTCACCCCGATGGTCGAGCGTTCTCGCCAACGGATACTCGGCGTGGGAGAACAGGCTGGTCGTGTTCGCCACCATCCGCCGCCGGATGGCGTCTGTGATACGCATGGGCGGCAAAGTAGTCCGAGGACATCCCTATGTAGGGCGGGCGCTTGAAGGCATCGGAGCTCTGTGTTGGGTGAGGTCAACTCTGCAGTCGGTGATACCGGCCAGGCGCAGCTGGCGTTGCTCTGCTACCTCGCGCAGTGTGTTGTTGGTCATTTCTTATGTTGCAAAAGGCGCGTCCACCGGCTTCTTCCGCCACGACTTGTTGCGCCGCCAGAACACGTATGAGGCAGCACCGAGCGGGATGGGTAGGACGAAGGTGATGAACCTGAACAACAGAACTGCCGCCACGATCTGGGCATCGAGGGCCTCGTCGGCCCCAATAGAGAGCGCCGCGGTCACCCCCAACTCGACCACTCCGAGCCCACCCGGGGTGATGGGAATGGCCGAGATGAGACGCACGAACGCGTATGCCGCCAGGATCTTGATCCAGCCGATTTCATCTTCGGAGACTCCCACGTTGCGCAGCGCCACCAGCAGGACGATGTACAACGAGATGTGGCTCACCAAAGTGGACACCGTCAGTCGGAGCCAGCGCGCCTTGAGAAGTTCTCCGGTGCGCCGGAAGAAGTCAACGGCCGAGTCGCCCCCGCCCTCGATCGGTGGCTTGCGGATCAGTCGCCGCAGTCTGGAGAGAACCCGGGCGCCCAGGTCTCCCAGCTTGCGCGCCATTCCCTCGGAACGCACCATCAGCCACAAGATGACTATCGCCCCGAACAGGACTCCGAGTCCGACGATGGCCGAGATGATCTCGGCGGCACCGGCATCTCCCGACAGAGCCAACAGCGCAAGGGCCACGATCGGCATCCCAAGTTTCACATAGTTGTTCCATATGCCGGAGACCACCGTTGCCCTGGCGAAATCGGCTGTGGTGAACCCCCACGATCGGTACATGGCGAAGGTCACTCCAACCCCGAGAATTCCCCCTCCGGGCATGGTGTTGGACACCGCGGTGGATGCCTGGTTGGAGATGGCGGCCTGGCCGAGTCTGAGCCCGGGGAGTACCGCAGTGAGCACGAACCAGTACGTCACGAGGTTCCAGAAACCAACAACGAACAGGATGCCCGCCTCGAGGACTGTCATGGCGCGGATGGTGCCCCACACGTCCTCGTAGGAGGCGATGCGGGGAAAGACGAAAGCGAAGATGCCCACCACCACAGCGGTGGACAGCAGCCCTTGTAACACCCGCTTGAGGGTGGACGAAGCTGGGCTTGTCGGGCCGTCCGTCATTTCCCTCCCCAGCACTGGAGTTCGTGGTCAGCGACTCCGGACGACCCTAATGACTGGTGCCCACGTGACTTGGATGTTCTACTCATCGAGCTCGGACTCATCGAGAATGAACCCAGCTTCCTCCGCTTGCGCTTGGAGACTCGCGAGGTCGACGAAGCCCACGGCCCGTTCGATGTCGGATACCAGACTCTCCACCCCGTTGCCCTCCGCATCGAATTCGAAGGTGACACAGCCACCGTCGAACAGGTGGAACCAGGTGGCTCGGTAGCTACCGGCTTCGACGCGGTGCTCGATCTCTTCGATGGCATCTGCCAAGGTCAGACCAAAGGCCCGCTCACCCTCCGGCGATCTGACCTGCATGGTGCCCTGCCTCTGGTCCACATCGTCGACCACGATTACGAAGGCTCCCCCGTTCAGAGCAGCCGCGATCTTGTCCCCAGCAAAGGAACTGGCCGACTCGTCGAGTCGAAGCCTGAAGGGCCTGCCCCGTACTGATACCCCTGATAGTTCAACGCCTACCTTGGCGGCGTAATCCAAAGCGGCACCGGCGGTGGGCATGATCACGATGTCGACGGGCTGGATCTCTTCGGTGGCCTCGACGAATCGCTTGATCGCCTCGTTGGGGTGTCGCCGGCCGGCGGCCGAGCCCGGGTCGCAAGCTTCGGTAAGTGTCACCTTCACGAAATGGTCGCCGACGCGGTCCGAGTCGAGCCAGAAGGTGACCTCGCCCGTCTGGTGTTGCATGTGGTGGTAGGTCCAACCGGGTTCCAGCTCGTAGAGGCAAGGTCCGAATTGAGCATCTGGGATCGCCTGTATCTCCATGATGATGGAGATCGGGATATCTGTTAATGGGGAGTCGCAGCGCGGGTATTCACGACCAAGCGTTGCACACGAGCTTGCTAAGAGGGCCACCAGGCCGAATGCAGCGATTCGCTTCACAGCACTCCCGTCCGTAAGTTCTGCAACCCGACCTGGATGACCAGTAACACAACGGCGAGCACCGCTAATGCGAGACCAATGCGTCGCAGACTCATCCGCTGTAGGTGGATCACGTCGACCGGGGGAGCGAAGTCTCGGAAGGTCTGGATTAGGTCGGTCCCGTCGGCACTGCCCCTCTCCTTTATCTGGTCGGCCAGCTGACGGGGCAGTGTGATTCCGTAGGTCGCGGCGAATGCCTCGGCTATGTCTGCTGGATCGAAGTATCGAACCGCCGCCTGGTAGACCTCCTCTGGATCTACGTGCAAGGCCAGCACCAGCATCATGTTCGCTAAGTCGACAGCTTGGCGCCAGGGAGTGGGCCGCAAAGTGGCGAAGGCAACATCGATCATCTTGACCGATCCGTCGCGAACCATGAGATTGGACGGTTTGACATCGCGATGCGCCAACCCCGCATCCCATAGCTGGCGAATGATCCGAAGCGATTCGTCGACCACCTGGGGCGTGACCTCAGCGTCGCCGATCTCGCGAGCGTCCTGCAAGAATTCGGTCACCAGCAAGTACTCCCTCTCCGGTGTGATCTCCACCACGCCGAACGACTCGGCCGAAGGCAGCCCAGCTTTGGCCATCGTCAACAGCATGTAATCCTCGTACTCCACCAGCCTTCGTACCGAGGTGAAGCGGACCTCATCCTCCAGGCTTCCGTACAGAATGGTGCGCCCCATCTTGTACCAACGGTCGGCCCGGAGATGGTTGGCGGCATAGAGCTTGGCGAAGACCACCGGAACGGGGCCACCCTCGATCTCGATGCGAAGCGGAGTCGACCCTCCGGAACCGGCCAACCCAAATGGCTCCATCGTCTTGACCTGAAATCCCAGCTGGTCGGAGATTCCCTGCCGGATGGCTTCGCCTCTCAAACCGGTTACGTCGAGGTGGGCAGTAACGCCTCGTCCGTAGCTGACCGGGAACACTGCCTCGGGTACGAACAGCTTGAATGTCACTACCGCCACCGCCAGGCCGAACAAGACACCAACGACGCCGTCGGTGAGATGATCGACTCCTAGGTAAACCCGGGACAGCACCAGGGCGGTGACCGCGGCACCACTCCCGGCGAGCCATCGATTGCGCCATGTCCCCTTGGGAAACAGAGCGAAGCCCATCACTCCCAACGTGACGGCGAGCGCGGCCGTGGGCGTAGACGGATGGCTGTAGCCGGACCAGTTGCTGAGGATCGGCACCAGGGGTCGAGGCCGCCCTATCTCGTTGGCGAGCCAGGCGATCAAGGCATCGACGCCAACCACTGCGATGATCGCTGCGAACAGGTGCCGCCACTGGCGATAGAAGATGAGCACGAGGAAAGTCGCCCAGCGCAGAGGGCGAAAAGTCCACGTCGATCCCAGCGCGTGGATCGCCTTGGAGATCGTGGTGGCGATATCGGTTCGCAGGTCGACGAGCCAGCCGAGGATGGCGGTGTCCTGCCGCTGCCACCACTCGGCACTGCCGGGGATGGCGAACAGGGTGATCCACATTCCAAGAGTCGTTAGCCCGATGACGAGCCAGATCTTGCCGGCCATCTTCAGCTCGCGGGGGAGAGGCGGCTTCTCTCCAGAGGGCCGGCGGCGCTTACCCGAGATGCGAAGGCGCCCCACCTGGATCTGGCGGCGTTCCCCCACTCCTTCGAGTTGGCGGACAACGCGCTCGCCCAGCTCGATATGGTCGAGGGAAAGCTCTTCTACCTCCCCGCCGGCTCCGCCATGGGCGTCAGATCCTGTTCCGACCAGCGTTCCTCCCTTACATATCAACCTAGCGGCTGCCTAAACGCCAACACCTGGACAGAAACCCACGGTATTCCCAGCCGGACCACCCTATTGGGGCCTTTCGACCCTGTTGCTGCCAGCAGATCAGTGTTGGGCTAGGTACCGAACAGGGCTGCCGTCGGTGGCTTCGGCGCTGCGTTTGACTTTCGTTTCGGGGAGGACCAATGACCAAGCAGCAGGCAAGTCGTGGCTACGCCATCTTCGAGTGGCTCAACGACCACATCAAGGCAGTATCGATCGTCGCCGTGGTTGTGGCGCTCGCATTGGGGTTCCTTGGCCCGATCGTGGCAGATGAGAGCGAGCCCAACTTCAGCCCAGGTGGGGAGATCTATGACACCGAGGACTTGGTGGAAGATCGCTTCGCCTCCGACTCGCCGGTTCGAGCAGCGGTCTATCTCATAGAGAATCGAGA
>JAOTWH010000155.1 GCA_029863035.1 Acidimicrobiia bacterium
ATGGCGCACACCCGATGACACCAGCCATCGCGGAGATTCCTTCGCTTGAGCCTTTGGAAGTACTTCCGCGCCCGTGCGGAGCCTCTTCGTGGTGCGGCTTCACCCTCGCGACCGTGCTTTCGTTGCACAATTTGGGCCGCTCAGTACCCGAGGCGTGTGATGGCCCGTTCGCCTCGAGGTCCGCGACGTTGGTCCAGAGAGCTTCCGACACCGGCAAGACGTCCAACCGGCATGGCGTCTCGGTATCACGGTCGAACGAGGCTCTACAACACTCGCTCAGGCCTGCGTCGTATCGACCAGACGAGTAGGTTGAGAGGGACATCGTGAGGAGAGAGAACATGCGCAGATCCTTGCTGCTCATCGTCGTCAGCACGCTGGCCCTGGTACTCGGCACCTTGCCCGCCGTTGCTACGCCGGACCTGCCGGACAAGCACCCGGTGGCCGTGGGTACGGGCGGTGCCGTCGCTACCGTCGATCCTCTGGCCACGGAGGCCGGCTTGGCCATCCTCAGGAGTGGCGGAAATGCTGTCGACGCGGCCGTTGCCGCCGCCGCCGTGCTCGGCGTCACCGAGCCATACTCGGCGGGGATTGGCGGAGGCGGGTTCATGGTGATCTACCTGGCTGATGGAGGCGAGGTCGTCACAATCGACGGGCGAGAAGAGGCGCCAAGCGATCCCGATTTCGACGCGGACGTCTTCCTGGAGGACGGCGTGCCGATCCCGTTCTTCCCGGAGCGGATCACGAGCGGTCTGGCTGTGGGCGTGCCGGGCACGTTTGCTACCTGGGTCGACGCACTCGACCGCTATGGCACCATCACCATTGGTCAGGCACTGCAGCCCGGCCGGGTGGTTGCCCAGAGCGGGTTCGTTGTCGACCAAACCTTCGCCGATCAAACGGCCGGCAACCTGGAGCGCTTCCGCACCATCACGTCCACTGCCGAGACGTTCCTGGTCAACGGCGAAGTGCCCGAAGTCGGGTCCGTCTTCCGCAACCAAGACTTGGCCCGCACCTACCACCTGTTGCAACGGGAGGGAATGGCCGGCTTCTACAGCGGAGACCTCGCCGAGGAGATTGTCGAAGTCGTGCAGGATCCTCCAGTTGTCGATGATCCCCCATTCTTGGTGCGTCCGGGGCTGATGGTCCTCGGCGACATTGAGCAGTACGAAGTGCTGCACCCCGATCCCACCACGGTCGAGTACCGCGGCTTCGAAGTATTCGGCATGGGACCGCCTTCGAGTGGAGGGATCACCGTTGGCGAGAGCCTCAACATCGGCGAGAACTTCCCGCTCGACGCCGTCGACGACGTGACGTTCCAGCATCACGTCCTCGAAGCAACGGCGCTGGCGTTCGCCGACCGCAATGCCTACATCGGCGATGACCGGCCGCAGTACAACTACGTGCCCACAACGGGGCTTCTGTCACAAGCCTTCGGCGACGAACGCGCCGCCCTGATTGACCCGTTGGCGGCCGCGGCCAAGCCGGTTGCGCCGGGCGACCCGTGTGAGGAGGACGGCAGCCCGCAGTGCGTTCCGGATGCGGCTGCGTTGGCAGCGACCACCGGCACGTCGACGACACACCTCGTCACGGCGGACAAATGGGGCAACGTGGTCTCGTACACCTTGACGATCGAATCCACCGGAGGCAGCGCCATCACCGTGCCGGGCCGGGGCTTCCTGCTCAACAACGAGCTGACCGACTTCAACTCAACGGGAGACGGGCCCAACCTTCCGGCGCCGGGCAAGCGGCCCCGCAGCTCGATGAGCCCGACCATCGTCCTCGAGAATGGGGCGCCGTTTTTGGCGGTCGGGAGTCCTGGTGGTTCGACCATCATTACAACGGTGGCTGCGATTCTTCAGAATCGGATCGATCGCGGTATGAGCCTTCCGGAGGCCATCGCTGCACCGCGGGCAACGCAACGCAACACCACCACGATTGGTGCAGAGCCGGCCTACCGCGTTCTCTACGAAACGGGACTGACGGCGCTTGGCCACGGGTTCGCTGGTACTTCCGAAATCGGTGCAGCTACCGGCCTTGAGTTCCTTCCCGACGGACGGCTCCTCGCCGCCGCAGAGCCGGTCCGGCGCGGTGGCGGCGACGCGGGGGTGTTACGAGCAGACAGCTGAGTTGGGAGTTGCAGAGGACTTAAGCCCGGCCGGCGTCGAACAGGCGAACCGGTCGGGCTAGCTGATGGTGCCATCTCGTGTGGTCTCGAGTGGTGTGGGACAGCATTCGACCGGCCAGTCGGCGAACCAGTTGGCCGGGTCTGATGATCCGGCCAGAGAATCTTACGTCCCGCGCTGGCGAGGTTCACCCGACCGACCAAAGGTCGTCAATGGCTACACCCATGCCCTCCGTGGGTTCGTCAATGCCTGTCGAGCTTCGACAAGCATCCGCCGGATGAGCCAAGTCGAGCAGCAAACCAGAGAGGTTGGCCCCCCAAGACAGCGACAAGGCAATAGCCGACTCAATGAACCCGCACAGATCACCAAATATGAGTCATAACGCCCCGATCCCGGAACCGCACCGAGCGGCACGTAGGCGCCCTGTTCTGGCTTACGCTTCGGCAGGCATTATCGCAAGCCAGAATCACGGCGCCATAGCGCCTAGGTCACCGAGTACCGGGGAGCGGCGCCTCGTGCGCCTGCTTGCTCGGACGCGTCAACATCTTCACAGCGCCACGGAGATGTGGAATCATGCGCAACGTGATGCAACCTAGTCTTCGCGCTACCACGGAGTCCGGGGCAGTTTGGGACGATCCTTCGGTGGATCTGCTCTTCGAACTGCTCTCTGATGTGGAACAAGGAAAGGAGTTGTTTCTCGTCATTCACCGGCTCGGCGCCACCGACACGTACATTCAGGTCTTACTGCAAGACGATCGGACGTACCTCGTCGAGCACCGTGATGGGGGACCGTCATCGCATTTTGCAGCGACGTCCCCCGACAAGCGGACCGTGCACGAGGTCCTCACTAAGTGGGCCTACCAGCTTCCCGGGTGGAAGAGCCTGCTCGGTTGGGCATCCGTGACGTTCTAGCTGGAGCCTTTGCCCAAGCCGACGACCAAATCGGGTACACGAACGTTCATTTCGCCGAGGGCGCGATATCGAAGCCTCTTTGTGTCAAGGGGGTGTTTTCGGGCGCGTTGGTTGGGGCCGGTGTTACCGGCCGGGGTGTAGGTTTGGGGGTGGTCCGGGGTGACTGAGTGGAAGAGCCGGTGATCAGGATGCAAGGCCGGCCACGCGCACGTTTGAGACGTTCCTGGTTGTCCCCCGGACCATTCTTGTTTAGGGCTGGGTCCGTTGGTGGTGATCCTCGACAAGTTTGCGGTAGACCGCATCGGAGATGCGTCGTTTCAACGCTCGGAGGGCTTCTTTGTTGGTTTTGCCCTCGGTGACTTTGCGGTCGTAGTAGATCCGTCCGGTGGTTGGGAAGCGGATTTGGGTGATGGCGGCGGCGTGGATGGCGTGGTTCAACACCCGGTTTCCTCGCAGCGACAGCCGGTGCTTGGTTTTACCTCCTGATGAGTACTCGATGGGGGCGGTGCCGTTGTAGGCGGCGTAGTGGTCAGCAGTGGCGAATCTGGTGATGTCGCCGGTGTATCCGATCAGGAAGGCGGCCACGATCGGACCGACTCCGTAGATGTCGGTGAGGGTGGTGTCTGAGGCGGCCACTGCCTGACGGATCAGTTTCTTGTTGGCTTTCAGTTCGTTGTCGAGTCGTCGGATGTCGGCTAGGTGGATGCGGGCTATCAGCTTGCGCTGTTCGGAGACCGGGTCGAGGTTGCGCATCCCCTGCAGCATCCGGGATGCTTTGGTTGCTGACAGGTGGCGGGTCATTCCACCTGGTCGAAGCTGGAGAATCACCGCGTGGAGCCGGCAGGCGGCCTGGGTGCGGAGTCCGGTGAGTTCTCGGCGTCGTTTACCCAACATTCTGAGTACCTGGACGTGGTCCTGGCGGTGTACTACCGCCAGGTCCGACTGGCGCAACGCGGCGATCGCTACCGATCGGGCATCGTTGGGGTCGTTCTTGTCCGATTTCCCCGACGACAACACCCGAACCCGGGAGGCCAGCACCGCTGGAACGTCGACAACATGCTCACCACGCGAGACGAGCTGTTGCGATAACAGGTAGCCGAGACCGCCGGCGGCCTCAACCGCCCACACCCGGCCACCGGCACCGTTCAACCCCGAAGCCCAACCCATCAGCTTGTTTGTCTGGTACCGGTCAGCCGGGATAGTGATCTCGCCAAGCACCATCTCGGTTTCGTCGATAGCAACCGCAGTATGGGTTGCCTTGTGGGGATCGATTCCGATTGTTGTGACCATCACATCCTCCGTTTCTCGAGGTCACGAAAAGCGGGCCGTGGTGGACACTCCTGATCACAACGAAAGTTGCCTACGGCGTTCGCCTCTTTCGAGCCACACCACCGCCCAGGGCTCGACGGGCCGACAGTTCGTTAAACAGACAACCAACACTCGGCTGCCAGGCACATCGAGAGCCAAACCCGTCGAGCCCCCAACGCTACGAGAAACACCGCTCCCGCAACCCCCACATCATCAATCAGGCACGAGTGCGTGCGACCGCGAGGGCGCTGGACTCACTTGCATCGGTTCGATGAGCCGGTCGTAGACCCCGGCGATCCGGCGACAAGGATCGTTGGCGCTCATGGTGGAAGCGTAGATCCATCTTCAGAGCCTTGCTCACGCGGCTGCAGCAACCGCATGGCACGGGTGATCGCGGCTTGGGGAGCAACTCGGACCAACCCTGATGCGGTCGGCGGCCGGCGGTGACTCGCGTGCACACCGCGTGCACATGAGAACCAAGAACAATGCAAAACGCTGCGAGGCGTTGAGGGGTGAAACCCGCTGTGCCACGGGGATTTCGCCGGATCGCCAGTGGCTGCCCAACCCCTGATCATCCCCGATAAGGATGAGGCCCCTGGTTCAAGTCCACGTGGGCCCACCGACAAACCCCCTGCGTGCAGGGGGTTTTTGCCTATCTGCTTGAAAACTTGATCACGCCGCGTCCGCTTTGCGTCCACAATGCTTCCACGCGAGAGTCGCGCCAGGACGTGTCGAGTCGCTGTGCGGCCTCTTCGTCAAGGCCGTCGAAGAGGTGCCCATAGGTGTCCAGCGTGGTCTTGATCGAGGCGTGACCTAGACGCTCCTGATGACTTGGGGTGCTCACCTTGAGCGATGAGAAGCGCAGCGTGGTATGCCGAAGATCGTGAAACGTGCACTG
>JAOTWH010000156.1 GCA_029863035.1 Acidimicrobiia bacterium
CGGCTGGGCGCGGAGGACCTCGCGCAGGATGCCCTGGCGGCTGCCTATCGGGATTGGGATCGGATCCAGCGACTCGAGGACCCGGAGGCGTGGGTACGGCGGATCCTGCTCAACCGCTCAGTGTCGGGATACCGGCGCCGGGTGAGTGAGTTGAAAGCGCTGGGGCGTTTGGCCGGTCGGCGCGAGATCGGGGCTTTCGCTGGGGTGCCTGATGATGCTGATCGTGTGTGGGCCGAGGTTCGGCGGCTTCCTAAACGGCAGATCCAGGCGGTCGCTCTTCGATACGTGGAGGATCTCACCCTGGACGAGATCGGGCAGGTGTTGGGGTGCTCAAAGGAAACCGTCAATACCCATTTGCGGCGGGCCCGGGCAACTCTCGGGCGCCGCTTGCGGTTGGAGGTCGAGGAATGAGAACGGTTGAAGAAGAACTCGCGAGAACTGGTGGAGAGATCCGCGAGGCGGCCGATCGTCGTCGCCGGCCACCGTGGCGTAAGCCAGTGCATCGGACCGTCGTGCGTGTCGCCACCGCGACTCTCGCCGCGGTTGCATTGATCGCTGCGATCGGTATCCCCGCCCTGTGGCTGCGTGACTCAAACTCGCCCCTGGTTGAGGTGGCGTCCACTCCGCCTGACGGTTTCGGTACCTGGGAGACGATGGCGGATGCGCCGATCTCCTCACGGCCACACGCTGTCTCGGTGTGGACCGGAACCGAGGCGATCTTCTGGGCGGGATCGAGTCTTTCTCGGGGATTCGCCTACACCGATGGTGCCGCCTACGACCCGCTGACTGGGACCTGGCGCAGCATTCCCGTACCTGGCTGGGGTCACCCAGGTCTCAGCGGCGTCTACCTCGACGGTGAACTCTATGCACTGGCCAAGGGAGGCGGCACCCGATTCAACCCATCCGACGGAACATGGACCGATCTGCCGACCGTCGAGGGGATGTTCCTTGCTGCGACGGTTGCCACCGATGAAGCCGTCTGGGGCTTGGGATCCGTTTCCGTCAATCCAGGAGGACAGACCGACGTGGCCATTGCCCGATTCGACCGGCAAGGAAACGATTGGGTCTACGGTCCGGTCTTCGAGGGCACGCCGGCCACCGGTTCCCTGTTCGAGAACGTCCTACTCATTGACCAACCCGCCCTGTGGACAGGAGCCGAGATCGTTCTCTGGAACCCCGAAGGAGGCGGCGCCGCCTTCAACCCGACAACCGCAACATGGCAGCAGATCCCTGCGCCCGAAACGGGGTCCGGCGCGCTGGTCACTACCAAGGCCGCCGTCGCCAACTCTGAACTCGTCGTGATCGCCGAGATCAACAACGACAACGAGAACAACATCGCCATTGCCCGATACCGGGAAGGGACCTGGACCTGGCAGGACCTGGACATCCTGATCGCCGACCTCGACGAAGTAACCGTCGCAACTGCAGGCGACTGGATACTCCTCTTCGCACCCGACCAGGCACCCATCATCCTCCACGTCCCAAGCGGGGAATGGACCCAAGACACCGATGCGCCTCTCGCCGGAGTGCAAGCGCCGAACACTGTCTGGACCGGCGACCGCCTGATTGTGTGGGGCGGTGCCAGCACTCCAACAGAGTCCAACCCGTCGCTGGCCAGCGGAGCCATCTGGACACCACCAAACGGATGACAAGCCCCAGAGCCACTCCAGGCCGTCCGCCCAGAAACGCCGCCAGCGCATAATCCCCACCGCCAGGAGCGATATCGCGCACTTCGTGACGAGCCGAACCGGCAGATTGCACGGGCTTTTGCTCACGCCAGGCACGGTGACCGGCCGCACCGAACGCGCGGCCACCCGCCGCGGTCGATGCGGCGGGCGGGGGCGAGCGCATCAGTGCCGATCCCGGACACACCTCGAAATGAGCGTTATGGCGCGATAATGGTTGATCGGCGCTCTCTGGGACCTGTCGGGTCGGTTGATGAATCGCAGGGAGGTGATGCTGTTGTCTCGCGCCCGGGAGCATCACCAAGCATTTCACGCACACCCGATTTAGAGAACGGGGGTGAGCCAATAGGTTTGGTGGCGATGTGGTCTCTGCTCCACTTTATGGCAGGTTTCTGGTCGCGGTCTGCCCCTTCACTGCTTGCCTCGTCAACCGCGACACCCAGATTGTGGACGAGCTGCCTCCTCAACGGTGCTAGCTCGGCTCGAAGCGTGTGAAGGCGATCCTTGACGTCGATTAGCTCGACCACGGAGTTGCCGGTCGACCTGAGCTCACGCTCTTGCTCAAGGGTGGCGAGCAACTGGTAGAACAGGTGGTCGAACCTGCTGGCGACTGAATCTCGGATAGTCTGCATGTCTCCTCTTAATAGTTCAATTCTTAACTACTTCGGAAGGAGACAACGATTCAAACTTGAACTATATTCCCGACCATGGCCAACAAACGACTCACCCCCAATGAGGAACACACCTGGCGTACCTTCCTCCATGCCAGCACCCGGCTGCTGGCCCGGCTGGACGATGAGATGAAGCAGGCGCACGACGAGCGGCTCGCCAATTTCGACGTGCTCTCCAACCTGGCCGAAGCACCCGGCGGCCTTCTGAGAATGAGCGAACTGGCCGACCAGACCCTCTTCTCGAGAAGTCGACTCACCTACACAGTGAGTAACCTCGAGCGCCGTGGGCTGGTGATACGAACACCCGACCCTCACGACGGAAGAGGCGTTGTTGCCACTCTCACCTCAACCGGCCGACGGCTCCACAAGACGCTGGCTATCACCCACCTGGCGGGCATCCGCCGCCATTTCCTCGATTTGTTGACGGCAGCCGACCGCGCCGACCTGACCAACTCGCTGGGCGGCGTTCTCGACCATCTCGAGCCTCCTCACGACACCGACCGGCCGATCGGCAACCAACCTGCTCCTTAAAGCCTTGCCGACCCGTCTACTCCCTCGTTAGCAGGTTCAGATCGTGGTTCGGAAGGCCGAACACGACGGATTCTTGTGGGGTGACGACGAAGACGCCCTCGGATTGGCTGGACCCGCGACTCGAGCCCACCTTCATGAAGCCCTCGCGATGGCTCACGAGCCCCCACCACCCATATCCGGCATTGCCGAGCGCCTTCACTCAGCGATTCGAGCTACTGCCATAACAAGCGCAGTAGTGCCGCTCGGATTGGTTTCGAGATCGGTGGGAATATCGCCCGTATCCGTTGGCCGGCGTGCCCTCTTCCCGTCGACCTGTCGCAACCGGCTTCTTGATCCTCGAACTGCACAGGAATAGGTGAAATCGCTAGGGTTAACGGGCAGAATGGCTTCGGGAGGGTTGACCGTGCGGAGCGCTTGGAGAACCGCAGCTGCCGTGGTGGCGTTGATCGTTGCGATCGGCTTGGCCGGCTGCTCTCCCACCGCGGATGTGACTGTCGATGAGTTGTCGGCGGTGGTTGTACGCGACGGGGTGGCCTTCGAGGGGGCGGTGATCCCCGCCGAGGTTCTTGCTCGGCTGGCCGAGAACCGGGTGGTGCTCCTGGGTGAGACCCATCATCTTCGGGAGCATTGGGCGTTCGTGGCGGCGTTGATGAACGACCTGCACGACGACGGGTTTCGTCAGTTGCTGATCGAAGCGCCGCAGATGGTCGGTTGGCTCCTGGATGACTACGTCCAGGGCGGCGTTTTCGTTGCTGGCTGGGAGCCTCCCCCCTTCTACGAAAGACGGTTTTCGGCGATCCGTTCCTATAACGAAACGCTCGCTCCGGATGAACGGATCCACATCCGTGGGATCGACGTGAACGAGGAGTGGTACGGGGGAGCCGGGAGTTTCCAGTCGCTGCTCGGTTATCTGGTCGAACATCTACCAACACCCGGACCGGTGGATGTGTCACTCGGGGGGGACTACGCCGGTGCCCCTCCGAAAGCTCAGACCGAGACGATCGAGGAGTTGCTGGCCTCGCTGGAGGCGGATCGCTCGACCCTCGTCGAATCGTGGGGTGCCGACTGGTATGACCAGGTGGTGGAGATGGCCGAAGTGGAACTGGCCAGCATCGACGTTCGCGCCAAGGATGGCGATGCCGCATCGAAGGCGCGAGAAGAGATCATCAAACAACTGGCCGACCAGCGGGTCGCCGAGTGTTCCTGCGGCACGGTGATCAACATCGGTGGCCATCATGCCCAGAAGGCCCATCTCATGGGAACCGATCAGGAGTGGATGGGCGACTATCTAGCCCACGAGAGCACTGTGGTGGAAGGGTCGATCATCGTGGTCGAGTTAAGTTCGGCCCAGACGCTGCTGGAACCAGGTGCCGGCGGCACTCCCTGGGACATCCTGGCCAGTGCTTCTCCTGACAACGAGATCAACCGGATCATGGCGGAGACGTGGCCCGGCCAGACCGTGTTCCTGCCCCTCGACGACCCCATCTTCAGCGACCGGAGAGTGGCGTTCAACTCCGAGGACATCATCTACGCCACCTCACTCAACGAGCAGTACGACGCCATCATCCAATACGGTCTCGCCCACCGCATGCCGGAAGACTGAGAAGCCATTCGACGTCGCGCCGCAATTGGCTGTCGACCCGAGGAGGCGATTTGAGTCTCATTCTGCAAATGGTCAAAAGGTGTGCGCGACCGACCAGATCGCTCGCGACCATGAGCGATATCGCGCACCCGCCACCCAGAGATATCCGGCAATCCCGGACACATCCATAACTCACTCTCGGTAGCAGATCAGATGCCGTGGCACCGCTTGTACTTGTAACCGGAGCCACACGGGCAGGGATCATTCCGACCGACACTCGACTTGCTCGGTATCTCAAGCGGTCTGGTTCTGGCCCGCAGGAGACGCTCCGATGCCCTCAGCGACTGCTCTCGTTCATCCAAACGGCGTTCCCGGATCTCGAGAGCCTCAGCCCTGGCAACCAGTCGCCGCTGCAGCTCCGGAGCGAACACCGACCCGGGAGGCTCGTCCTCACTCACAAGGGCGCCGAGCTCCTGGTCGACTAGACCGGCGATACCCTCCCCCATCGTCAACCCGATTGCCTGGCAATACCGTCGCCACGTGGACCACATCGCATCCGACAACGGAACCTTGACCGTTTGAGTCGCCACGTGGTGTCCAAGCTCGGCGAAGACCCTCCGATCGATCTTCGCCAGGCTCCCTCGGTCCAAGGCCATCACCTCACCTCATCGGTAAACCAGTTAACCGACCGCAACTTGTTGCACGTGCGTGTGGTGTTGACAGGGTTCTGTGCGCGATCGCGCTTGTTGCCGGCAATGTCTG
>JAOTWH010000012.1 GCA_029863035.1 Acidimicrobiia bacterium
GACTTCCATCTTGTGATTGAAGACTTGATTGCCGAAGGTGACGAAGTGGTAGTTCGCCTCACGGAAAGCGGAACCATGACAGGGGATTTCATGGGCGCTGCGCCAACTGGGAAGAGGTACACGCAACCCGCCATCGAGATTCACCGCATCGTTGAAGGCAAGATCATTAACTTGTGGACTGTTCGGGATATTGCCACTGCGATGGTGCAGACTGGCATGATGCCTCCACCGGAGTAAGTAAGACAGGATATCTGAGCCGACCCCCACCTCCACACCCGCACAGAACCGGCAGGGAGAATGTTGGGGTGCCTGAGCGGCTTCTGACACCGACCGACCTCAGGCGAGGTCACCCCCCTGGTGTGTCAGGGTCAACTCACAGGAGGGAGCTAACCGACCGAGCCGATCATCTGGAGTTCGATGAGGCGGTTGAGCTCGACGGCGTACTCCATGGGTAGCTCTTTGACGATGGGCTCGATGAAACCGGCCACGATCATGGCGGTGGCCTCTTCCTCGGTTAGCCCTCTGCTCATCAGGTAGAAGAGCTGGTCGTCGCCCACCTTGGAGATGGTGGCCTCATGCCCGATCTGGGCGTTGGACTCCTCGATCTCCATGTAGGGGTACGTGTCCGAGCGGGACTCTTCATCCAAGATGAGAGCGTCGCAGCGCACGAACGACTTGACGTTCTCCGCTCCCGGCTCGACCCGTACCAAGCCTCGATAGCCGCCTCGTCCGCCATCTTTCGAGATGGACTTCGAGGTAACCAGCGAGGTGGTATTGGGGGCGGCGTGGACGATCTTGGCTCCTGCGTCTAGATGCTGGCCCTCACCTGCGAAAGCGATGGAGAGGACCTCGCCGTGGGCGCCTTCTTCCATCAGCCACACCGCCGGGTACTTCATGGTCAGCTTTGAGCCAAGGTTGCCATCGATCCACTCCATGGTGGCGTTGCGATAGGCAGCGGCTCTCTTGGTAACGAGGTTGTAAACGTTGTTTGACCAGTTCTGGATGGTGGTGTAGCGGCAACGGCCGCCCTCCTTCACCACGATCTCGACGACTGCGGAGTGCAGAGAGTCGGTGGTCCACACAGGAGCGGAACATCCCTCGACGTAGTGAACCGACGCACCCTCATCGACGATGATCAGGGTCCGCTCGAACTGGCCCATGTTCTCCGCGTTGATGCGGAAGTAGGCCTGCAGGGGTTGGTCGACATGCACGCCGGGCGGCACATAGATGAACGAGCCACCAGACCAAACGGCCGAGTTGAGCGCGGCGAACTTGTTGTCGTTGGGCGGGATGATGGTGCCCATGTACTCCTGGACGATCTCTGGGTACTCGCGCACCGCGGTGTCCATGTCACAGAACAGGACGCCCAACTCCTCGAGATCCTCACGGTTGCGGTGGTACACCACTTCGCTCTCATATTGCGCGGTCACCCCGGCGAGGTACTTGCGTTCGGCCTCGGGGATGCCCAGCTTCTCGTAGGTCTCCTTGATGGAGTCGGGGACCATGTCCCAGTCCTTGGCCTGGCCCTCCATGGGCTTGATGTAGTAATAGATGTCGTCGAAATCGATGTCGTCGAGACGGCCGCCGCCGCCCCACTTGGGAACGGGCTTGCGCAAGAACCGCGCATAGGACTTGAGGCGGAACTCGAGCATCCACTGCGGCTCCTTCTTCATGCCCGACATCTCGCGGATGATCTCTTCGTTGAGACCCTTGCGCGGCTTGAAGACGTATTCGTCTTCGTCGTCGTGCCATCCCAGCTTGTAGTTGCCGAGGTCGAGGTCGACTGATGCCATGGGTTGGAGTCCTAACGAGCAGTGCTCGGAGTGGGTTATCGGCGGGCCCTCAAGACCCTGATCTGGTTGTAATGGTACTGGCAGGTTGCCGAGGTGGGAGCGCCGGAGCTGCGGGCGGGATTGGGGGAAGACCGTACAGCTCCGACGCCACCGTATAGCTATAAAACTCCTGAGGGACCCGAAACGTTCCCAACTATCGTGGCGGAATGCCGGTAATTGTCGTCGGAGCCGACACCGAGGTGGGCAACGCCATCGTGGCCGCCCTCGAGCCGGGCCCAAGGGAGATTCGAGCATTCGTCAGCGACCCTGAAGCCGGTGCTCGATACAAGGCGATCGGAGCGAAGACTGCGTTGGGAGACGTCTCCGACGCTTCGCACGTAGGCAGCGCCGCCATCGGCGCGTTCAGCGCCATTCTGGTGGCAGAAGCCGCCAGCGACGGAAGGGAGCGATCGTTCGCCGCCACTGCCGACGCCGTGTTCGAGACATGGGCAGAGGCTCTGGCCGAAGCCGAAGTGTCGCGCACCATTTGGGTGGGGGATGTGGACCCTCCAGACGCATTGGCTGCATCGGTCCCCCACCTGGCGTCGGTGCCGGTCGGCGACCGATCGCCTGCCATCGTGGCGCAAGAGGTGGCGATGCTTGACGACCGCAGCGATTGGGATGCCATTTGAAGGCGCTGCGGTTCCATGGGCGGGGAGATCTGCGCCTCGAGGACATCGTCGAGCCAGAACCGGCGGCCGGCGAGGTGCGGATCAGGGTCGACGCCTGCGGGGTGTGCGGCTCCGACCTGCACTTCCTCGATGGGTCTGCTCGGACGGGAGTTACCCCGGTCACGCTGGGTCATGAGATCGCGGGCACGGTCCTCGAGAGCCGCCATGAAGCATGGAGCGAAGGGACCGAAGTAGTCGTTGCGGCCGGTGTGCCATGCGACGACTGCCCGAGGTGTTACGACGGACGAGCCAACCTGTGCGAGCACATGAAGATGACGGGCATCGACTTCGACGGTGGTTGGGCAGAGATGATGGTGGCCCCGGCCAGGGCGCTGGTTCATCGTCCCGCCTCGCTCCCACCTGGCATCGCCGCCATCGCCGGCGATGCCGGAGCAACCGCCCTCCATGCCATCACACGACGCGCCGCCCTCGAGCCCGACCAGACGATCGCCGTGATCGGAGTTGGAGGATTGGGGACCTTCGGGGTGCAGATCGCGAAGCGCATGGGTGCCGCCGCGGTGATCGCAGTGGATCGAAGCGAGGCCGCCCTGCAGCGCGCCAAGGCGATGGGTGCCGACGAGACGGTGCTGGTCGAAGCCGAGACGTCGGTTGGTCGAGCGGTCAAGATGCTCACCGACGGCGGAGTAGATCGCGCCGTTGAGTTCGTTGGGCGGGCGGAGACCGTCGATGCCGCTGTGAAGTGCCTGCGGCCCGGCGGCATAGCGGTGGCGGTGGGGGTCGGCAACGAACCCCTGGCAACGCTTCCGCCGGTGTTGTGGGCGATGAACGAGTACGAGTTGAGAGGCTCGTTCGGCAGCCTCGACGGTGACGTGCCTCGGATCCTCGATTGGCTGGTCGACGGCACCCTGTCGCCTCCCCCGCTCACCGACCATCCACTGACCGACGCCCATGGCCCGATCTCGAGAGCCGCCGAAAGCGGTCAAAGCGATGGTCGGCTGGTCGTGCTGCCGGGCTAGCGGCTGCGCGGTGGCACCAGCTTGTTTACATCCGCAGCGGGAGCCTTCCGATTCGTCAGCCCCTGATGACGTCCGTCAGGCGAGGGCCTTGCTGACCGTCTCGTAGATCCGGTCTGCGCTGGGGAGGCTCATGTCTTCGAGGGCCTCTGCCGCCGGTAGCGGGATGTGAGGAGTGGTGATCCGAATCACCGGACCGTCGAGATTCCAAAAGGCCTCGTCGGCAATGATGGATGCCAGCTCGGCACCCCAACCACACAGCCGCGGGTTCTCCTCGACCGTGTAGAAGCGACCCGTCTTTTCCACGGACGCCAGAAGTGATTGGGTGTCAAGTGGCACCAGCGAGCGAACGTCGATCACCTCGGCCGAGATGCCATCGCCGGCGAGACGTTCGGCCGCTTCCAGGGCTCGGGGGACCATGAGAGCAAGAGCGGCGATCGTGCAGTCAGAGCCTTCCCGCACCACGCGGGCGGTACCGAGCTCGTCCACTATCTCACCGTCTGGAAGGTCCGCTTTATCCGCGAGCAACGACTTGTGTTCGAAGAACACAACGGGGTCGGGATCGCGGACAGCGGCCGCCATCAGCCCGACAACATCATGTGGGTTGGACGGAGCCACCACCTTGAGGCCGGGGATCATCATGCACCAGTTCTCGACGCTCTGGCTGTGCTGAGCACCGAAGCGCGAGCCCCCACCGTTGTGGGTACGAACCACCACCGGCATGCTCACCTGGCCTCCAGTCATGTACCGGCTCTTAGCCATTTCGTTGGCGAGGATGTCAAAGCACACCGCCAGGAAGTCGGAGAACATGATCTCGGCGATCACCGGGATTCCGGTCATGGCGGCGCCCATCGCCGCACCCAGGATGGCCTGTTCCGAGATCGGCGTATCGCGAACACGACCCGGACCGAATTCGTCGAGCAGCCCGACGGTGGTCTTGAAAACGCCACCTGCCCCCGCGATGTCTTCCCCCAGCATCACGAGCTGCGGGTCGCGTCTCATCTCCTGAGCGATCCCGCGGGCGACCGCTTCCCGGTAGCTCAGTTCCGCCATGCCGAGCCCCCATCTGCCCACACGTCGGTTAAGAGGTGCTCTTCGCCGGGAGGAGAACCGCTCTTGGCGTACTCGGTGGCCTCTTCGATGAGGCCGGCCACCGTCTGCTGGATCGTGGCGAGATCAACCTCCGGCACCCCCAGCTTGAGAAGTCGCTGGTGGTACATGGGAATCGGATCGCGGTCCATCCAGGCTTCGACCTCATCGGCGGGGCGGTACTTGCCGGGGTCGGCACGGCTGTGGCCTCCGTGCCGATAGGTAACCGCCTCGATGAGCGACGGGCCGTCGCCGGCCCGGGCCTTGGCCAGGGCCTGCGACGCAACATGGAACACGGCATCGGCATCGTTGCCGTCGACGATGATGCTGTCGAGGCCGTAGGCCGAAGCCCGGTCCGCGGCGGGATGGGGCACCGCGGTCACCAGATCGATCGGCGTGTACTCCATGTAGAGGTTGTTCTCGCACACGAAGACGACGGGGAGCTTCCAGATGCTGGCGAAGTTGAGTGCCTCATGGAAAGCCCCGATGTTCGTGGTGCCGTCACCGAAGAAGGCGACGGCTGCCTGATCGGTGCCGCGTAGCTGAGCAGACCAGGCAGCGCCGTTGGCGATGCAAAGATGGGCGCCGATGATGGCGTAGCTTCCCATCATGCCGTGGTCGACCGACGTCAGGTGCATCGAACCGCCTTTGCCCTTGAGCAGGCCGTTCTCGCGCCCCAGCAGCTCGGCCATGATCGGTCCCAGCGGGGCGCCGCGGGCGATGGTGTGGGCGTGGCCCCGATAAGTGGCGAAGGCGTAGTCGTCTGGTTGCATGGCGACACCGAAGCCGGCCGCTACGGCCTCCATACCCAACGACAGATGGCTCGTTCCCTTCACGAGGTTCTGCATGAAGAGGTCGTAGGCACGCTTCTCGAATTGGCGTAGCACCTGCTGCAGCTCATACATCGCCACCCGGCTTTCGACCGGAATCGCCAGTTCGCTGTTGGCGTCATCCACCTTGTCGGGGAGACGCGTCGGCCGCTGCGAATAGTCGTAGGCCCCGCGGTCTGCCGCCTCAGTACTCATTGGCCACCATCAGCTCTTCGCAGGGGAACAGCGTTGTCACCTGCGGCCCATCGGCAGTGACCACCATCATCTCCTCGATGCGGGCTGCCGAGCGGCCATCTGAGGCGGGGGCATAGGTCTCGAGCGCGAAGTACATGCCCTCCTTTATCTCGATCGGATCGTCGATGGAGTTGAGCCGCGAGATGATCGGGCGTTCGTGCAATCCTGCGCCGACGCCGTGACCGAACTGCAGTCCGAACGCGTCCATCTCGTCAACGAAACCGAACTCTTCGGCTTGAGGCCAGACCTTGGCGATCATGTCTGTGGTGTTCCCGGGCCGCACTAAGTCGATGGCGGCGTCCATCCAGGCGCGTGACTGCTTGAAGGCGTCCCGTTGCGCCTGTGAGGCGCGGCCAACCACGAAGGTCCGGTAGTAACAGGTGCGATAGCCATTGAAGACGTGGATGATGTCGAAGTAGGCCTGGTCTCCTGGCCTGATGATCCGGTCGGAGAACACATGGGGATGGGGGCTGCACCGCTCGCCGGCGATGGAGTTGATGGCCTCGACGAACTCCGACCCCATCTCGAAGAGGCGAGCGTGAGCCAAGCCGACTATGTCGCTCTCTCGCACTCCGGGCTTCAGCGCCTCGAAGATGTCCTGGTAGACCCCGTCGACCATGGAACTCGCCTGGCTCAGCAGCATGATCTCATCTTCGCTCTTGATCTCGCGTGCCAGCATCATGGCCTGTTGACCGTCGACGACCTGCAGACCCTCTGTCTGCAATGCGAGGAAGACGGACGTCTCCGCCATGTCGACCCCGAGCGGGTCACCGGCGATGCCTTCGTCGCGCAAGGCCGCGGCGATCTCGCGGGCGGCCCGGGCATGGAGTCCGGCTTCGGGTCCGATGGCGCCCTGCAAGCCGGTGTTGCCCGCGATCGAGTTGTCTTCGTCGAACATGGCGGGGAGCTGGAGTCGGTGGGCCTTGGCGGCCGATCCGAAGTCCCAGATGCGAGGTCGGCCGGTTCGGGTTACAAGCGCCCAGCGCTCACCCTTATTGAAGGCCCAGTATCCGATCTGAGTGCTTGTGGCGTATCGAATATTGGAGGTCTCGAACAGCAGCAAGGCGCCCAAACCGTGCAGTTCGAGCTGCTCACGCACTCGGGCCAGGCGGTATTCCCGAAGACGTGCGAAGTCGACCCGATCCTCCCAGTCGACGGCCATCACTCCAGGGGCGCGTGTGGTGGCCACGGGGAACTCGCTCATATCATCACCTCTCTGCGCATGCTTCGGCAAACGTTGGCAACTTTGCCTTGCCCCACTGTAACTATCGAAGTCTTTGGCCGGTCTGGCGCCTGAATCACTTTGGCTGGGACCAATCCACCGCCAGGTATTTCTGTTCGAGGAACTCCATGAGCCCCTCGTGGCCACCTTCCCGCCCCAGCCCGCTTTGCTTGGTTCCACCGAATGGAGCCGCCGGATCGGATATGAACCCGCGGTTGATGCCGACCATCCCCGTGTCGATAGCCTCCGAAACTCGCAGGGCCCGCGCCAGATCTGCCGTGTAGACATACGCCGCCAGCCCGTACTCAGTGCGATTCGCCATCTCGATGGCTTCCGCCTCGGTCTCGAACGACACCACCGGCGCTACCGGCCCGAACACCTCCTCATCGAGGATGGCGTCGCTGGGCCCAACGTTGGTCAGCACCGTCGGCTCGTAGTAGCTACCGACGCCCTCCGGTGCCCGTCCCCCCGTGAGCACATTGGCACCGCTGGCAACGCTGGCCGCAACGAGCGAGGCCACCTCATCGCGAGCCCGGGCGTTGATGAGAGGACCAACGTCGCTCTCTCGTTCGAGGCCCGGCCCAACCCGCAGCGCGGCCATGGCGGTCGCCAGGCGGGCACCGAACTCGTCGGCCACAGAGGCTTCAACGTAGAAGCGGTTGGCGGCGATGCACGACTCGCCAGCGTTGCGCATCTTGGCCACCATCGCACCTTCGACGGCGGCCTCGAGGTCGGCATCGGCGAACACCAGGAAGGGGCCATTGCCTCCCAGCTCCATAGAACAATTGGTCACGGTACGGGCGGCCTGCTCCAGCAGCACCTTGCCCACATGGGTCGATCCGGTGAACGACAGTTTGCGTGTGCGGGGATCGTCGAGCATGGCGCCCACCATGTCGTAGTTGCGCGACGGTACGACATTCACCACACCGGGCGGCAGGCCGGCCTCGGCTAGTAACGCTCCCATCGCCAGGGCCGTCAACGGCGTGTCCGATGCCGGCTTGAGAACGACCGTGCACCCGGCCGCCAGGGCTGGACCGATCTTGCGAGTTGCCATCGCGGCCGGAAAGTTCCACGGTGTGACCAGCACCGCAACGCCGACCGGCTGCAGCAACACCAGGATCCGCTTGTCGCCTCCGGGCGCCATCTGCACCGAGCTGGTTGCGCGCACGGCCTCCTCGGCGAACCATCGGAAGAACTCGGCCGCGTACGTCACTTCCCCGGTGGCATCCGACCAACTCTTGCCGCTCTCGCGCACGATGAGCTCGGCTATCTCGTCGCGGTGTTGCAACATCAGCTCGAATGTCTTGCGGAGGATCTCGGACCGGGCCCGAGGTGCCGTGGCTGCCCACGATGGCCCCGCCTCATGAGCGGCCTGCACTGCGGCGATGCCATCGGCGACCGTTCCATTCGCCACCTCGACTATCAGCTCATCGGTAGCAGGATCGCGCACGCCGAACCGGCCGTCGTCGGAGGCCGGGACCCACTTGCCGCCGATGTAGAGATCGGAAATCGGGTCGGAGAAAACTGTGGACTCGCTCATAGGGTCGCCTCTCGGTGTCGGCTGGCAATGGTTCACATCCTGGCGACGGGGTGCGCCAACTGCAAGTTGTGGGGGCTGACTAGGTCCGACCGCCGTCGCTGGCGTCGGCCGCTGCCGACGGACCACGTCTAGTCTGACAAGAAGGCATGGCAGAGTCAGCGGCGCTCGGCAGTCTCGAGTTGTTCTCCAGGTCGGACACGACACTCGACGCTACGGCCCTACTGGCCGCGGAAGGCACCTTCACGTTCGGCTCGCTTCGAACCGCCGCCGGCCGGGTCGGTTCAGCCCTGCTCGGCGAGTCCGCTGATCTCGCAGAGGCACGGGTGGCGTTCCTGGTCCCGCCCGGTCTCCGCTACGCCGCCATCCTGTGGGGAACATGGGCAGCAGGGGGTATCGCCGTGCCGCTCGCCACATCGTTTCCTGCTCCCGAGCTCGAGTACGTCATCGGAAACGCCGGGGCGACCGTGCTCATCACCTCGACCGAATTTCGGTCATTGCTCGAACCGATTGCCCGAGACCGCGGCGTCCCGCTGCTCGACGCCGACGAGATCGTTTTCCAGCCCTCAGGTCGCCCCCCGCTTCCGAATGTGGAGCCGGACCGACGCGGGCTCATCCTCTACACCAGCGGGTCGACGGGACCACCCAAGGGCGTCGTATGGACGCACGACGCCATCGAATCTCAGGTACGCATCCTCTCCGAAGCATGGGGCTGGATTCCCACCGACCGGGCCCTGCTCGTGCTGCCGTTGCATCATGTGCACGGCCTCGTCAACGTGCTGACGTGTGCGCTTTGGAACACAGCTAGCTGCGAGATCCTCCCCGAGTTCGACGCCGCCACCACGCTCGATCGCATGGCGAGCGGCGACATCACGGTGTTCATGGCGGTTCCGACTATCTATCGGCGCCTGATCGGCGCCTGGGAGCTGCTCGACGAACCGAACCGCCGCAGGGTGACCGAGCAGCTGTCGAGGCTCAGATTGATGGTTTCGGGATCGGCCGCCCTCCCGGTACCAACCCTTGACCGGTGGAGGGAGGTGAGCGGCCACACCCTGCTCGAGCGCTACGGGATGACCGAGATCGGCATGGCGCTGTCGAACCCCTATCACGGGCACCGGACCCCGGGAGCAGTCGGCCAACCGCTGCCCACCGTCGAGCTCCAGCTGGTGGACGATGACGGGCAGCTGGCGACGGTCGGCACGCCGGGAGAGATCGAGGTGCGAGGTCCGAGCGTGTTCAGGGAGTACTGGCAACGTCCCGACGCCACCGCCGAAGCGTTTCGAGAGAGCTGGTTCCGAACCGGCGATATCGCGGTGTTGGAGGATGGTGTCTACCGAATACTGGGGAGGCGCAGCGTCGACATCATCAAATCGGGAGGCGAGAAGGTCTCGGCCCTGGAGGTCGAGGATTTGCTGCGGACCCATCCCGGTATCGGCGACTGCGCGGTGGTTGGGATCGAGGACATCGATTGGGGGGAGCGGGTGGTTGCGGCGGTCGTGCCAACTGGAGACGTCGAGCTCGAGCTCGAGGACATCCGTGAGTTCGCCCGGAGCGCCCTCGCCCCCTTCAAGCTTCCGCGCCAGCTCTTCGTCGTCGAAGAGCTGCCGCGTAACGCCCTCGGCAAGGTGGTCAAACCGCGCCTCAAGGAGATGATCCTGGCGGATTCCGACGCCTGAAAGGTCGGGCGCGGATCAGTCCCAGTCGAGGAAGGCCGGCAGCCTTCCGGCCTCGCGCAGGCTTCCGACGATTCCCAATGGGAAGAACAGGAGCACGGCGAGCAGAATCCCCCCGGTCACCACGATGTTGAGCTCGGTGGCACCGAATTGAACGATCGAGAACTCGTTGATGCCCACGATCAGCAAGGCCCCGATGACGGGCCCCGCTACGGTGGCCCGGCCCCCGATGATGGCCATCAGCACCATCTGGGCAGCGGTACCGATGGCAAAGAAGATCGTTGGGCGCAGGTAGCCCAAGGAGTACCCCCAGGTGGCACCGGCCGTCCCGATGAAGAAGGCGCTCAGCCCGAACGCGACCATCTTGTATAGGCGCGTGTTGATCCCGGCGACCTCGGCCTTCGTCTCGTCCTGTGACAGCGCCCGCAGCCCAAGGCCGAATTTCGAGTGCGCCACGCGATAGGACAGGTAGGTGGCACCGAAGGCCGACACCACCATGGCGTAATAGAACGGCACCTTGATCCATATGACCGAGAAGGGGGGCAGTGGCAGGCTCAAGCCACTCGACTGCCCGACCAGCTCCCAGTTGTCGAACAGGAGGCTGATCACGAACAGCATGGCGATGGTGGCAACGATGAAAGACGGTCCCTTGGCGCGCAGGGTGATCAGCCCGGCCAGTAACCCGAACACCATCGCCGCCAACCCAGCGAAGAACATGCTGACGAACGGCGATACTCCCCAGTAAACGAGAGCCAGGCCGGCAACGTAGCCCCCAATGCCATAGAACACGTTGTGGCCGAGTGAGATGTATCCGGCGTATCCCCCGATGATGTTCCAGCTCGAGGACATCGCCACCCACATCAGCGCCACGATGGCGACCTGCATCACATAGTTGTAGGAACCGACGAGGGGTTGGGTCGCCGGCAGCAGCAGCACGAACGCCACAACGAGGCCGAGGGCGATGCGGCGACTCAACGATCGGCCGGACTCCTGTTCGGCCAGCGCTGCCGCCGCCGCTTCCGCAGAGAGTTCCGCGCTTGTCATCAGATCCGCAGCGCCTTGCCGAAGAGGCCCTGGGGCCTCACCATGAGGATGACGAACAAAGCCAGGTAGAAGGTCATCGGGGACCAATCCGGCCCGAACTGATCGGTAACGAAGGCAGCGGCGACGGCCAGCGACAGCGCGCCGATCACGGCTCCCTTGAGGCTCCCGAACCCGCCGAGAACGATCAGCGCCAGCAGCAGCGCCACCCATTGCCAGTGGCGGGCAGGAAAGAAGGGGAACAGGTAGCTCATGAGTGACCCGGAGGCACCGGCCAACGCCATGCCGATCCCGAAGGAGATCGCCGAGATGCGCCGGACGTTGACGCCAACGATCTGGGCGGCGGTCCGATTCTGCATGGTGGCGCGGACCGCAGTTCCGATGCGGGTGTACCGCAGGAACAGCCACAGCCCGACGAGGAGCACCACGCTCACGGTCAACGCCAGCAGTTGCCCCATCGGGATGAAGATGTCACCGATGATGATGGAATCCGTTGCATAGCCCGGCCTGGAAGAGCGGAAGATCCCGGTGAAGAAGTACCCCAGGAGACCCTCGACGACGAGGGCGATACCGAATGTCATGAGCACCGTCATCTCGACGTAGCGGGCGCTGGTCTCGATGCGGGGGAAGAAGAGCACGTAGATGATGATCCCAAGGAAGAACATCATCGGCATGGTGAAAGCGATCGAGATGAGCGGGTCGACCCCAAGCTTGTCGGACGCGAAAAAGGCGAGGTAGGCCGCAAAGATGATGAACACGCCGTGAGCGAGATTGACGATCCGCATCACGCCGAAAAGCAGAGTGAGCCCCGAGGCCATCAGCGCATACACCCCTCCCAATAAGAGGCCCAGAATCAGCACCTGGAGGAAGTTGATCATCCTTCGCTCCTCTTCGAGAGCTGCGAGCCGAGATAGATCTCGCGGATCCGAGGATCGTCGAGGATGCCCTCGGCCGGCCCCTCGAAACGCTTGGCTCCCAGATCGAGCACAATGCCCCAGTCGACAGCCTCCAGACCGCGCCAAGCGTTCTGCTCAACCAGGATCACTGTGATCCCCAGCTCGGCGAACCCCCGGATGGTGGCGAAGATCTGGTCTGCCAGCTTGGGGGCCAGTCCCAGGCTGGGCTCGTCGATCATCAGCACCTTGGGATCCACCATGAGTGCCCGGCCCAGCACCACCATCTGCTGCTCACCCCCGGAGAGGTTCCCGGCCAATTGCTGGGAGCGTTCCGACAGAACCGGGAACATGTCGAACACGCGCGCCATGCGTTCGGCGACGAGTGAGCGATCTCTCACCAGGAAGGCGCCCATCATCAGGTTCTCGCGTACCGTCATCTCTGAGAACAGGCTCTGCTCTTGAGGCACGAAACAGATGCCGGCAGCCAGCAGTTGGTCGGGACGTAGGCCGCTCACCCGGACTCCCTCGAAGCGAACCTCACCAGACCGGGGTCGGAGAATCCCGCAGATCACCTTGAGCAGGGTCGACTTTCCCGCTCCGTTTGGCCCGACGATGCAATGGCTACGGCCGGCCTCGATCTCGATCGCCAACCCATTGAGGATGTCAGGACCCGCTCCGTACCCGGCGGTGACGTTGTCGACTTCGAGCAGCGCCATCAGGCTCTACCCAGATAGGCGTCGAGCACCGTGTCGTTCTCCTGGATCTCGGCTGGAGAGCCGCTGACCAGCACCTCGCCATGCGCCATGACGATGATCCAATCACTCAGCTCCATGACAACGGGCATGTTGTGCTCGACGATGAAGAACGTGATGCCTTGTTCGTTGAGCAGGCGGATCCGATCGATGATGCGTTCCATCAGGGCGGGGTTGACACCGCTGGCCGGCTCGTCGAGCAGCACCAGTTTCGGATCCGACATGAGGACCGAGGCGAATTCGAGAAGTTTCTTCTGCCCATATGACAGCTTCTTGGCCGGTAGCGAGGCCAATCCGGCGATCCCGACGAAGTCGAGCAATTCCAATGCCCGGTCCCGCTCGCGTTGCAAGATCTTGGACCCCAGCAAGCTTCGCACTCCGCCAGCAGGGGCGCTCACCACCATGTTCTCCAGCACCGTCATTTCGCCCAGATCCCGTGTTATCTGGAATGTTCGGCTGATGCCGAGCCGGGTTAGCCGATGCGGTAGCAGGCCGGTGACGTTCTTGCCATCGAAGAGAACCGTCCCCGAGTCCGGCGCCAGCACCCCGTTGATGATGTTGAAGGCGGTGGTCTTGCCGGCGCCGTTGGGACCGATAAGGGCGGTGATGGAGCCGGTTGCCACCTCGAATGAGCATTGGCTTACGGCCTGCAGACCCCCATAGGCCTTGTTGAGTTGTTGCACCTCAAGTAGGGCGGTCACGGGCCGGGATGCCTCCAGCTTGTCGGGGGAAGTGTCGACGCGACGGGAGCCGGGGCCCGGCCCGGCTCCCGCTTCGTCGTGATTACCACTCCGGCTTCGGGTAGATGATGTCCTTGGTTCCGGGGAACTCACCGACCGGGAAGATGAACTCCAGGACGCCGCCCTGCCACTGCGTGAGCAGGTAGTTCCGGTCGAACGGGAGACCCCGCTCGTCCCACGAGAAGTCGCCCATGACGGTCTTTACCGGGTCGGCCGGAGTGCGATCGCGCAACCACTGGCGCATCGCGTCCTGGTCGGTCGTTCCGGCGCCGCGTATCGCCTGTTCCATGCCCTGACACACGGCGAAGGGAATCGCCTCGTCCTCGTCGGGGGCCCGGCCGTGCACGGCCGAGAAGTCGGCGATGAATTGCTCGTTCGAGTACGCCTCGCCGCCCAGTTCGGCCGGGAAGTTGGCCAACTGGTGCCAGGCCGTGTGGATGATGACGCCGTCGGCGGCGGATCCCAACGTCTCCTCGAACTCAGACTGGGCGCCCTGTGACATGTAGAGCATCTTCGGGTTGTAGTCAACCGTCTGGAAGGCGTCCACCAGCGAGATCGTCTCTTCGACCGAAGCCGTCGAGGCGAACACGACGTCGGCGCCACTCGACTTGATGCTGTTGGCCAGGTTGATCCAGTCGTTGAATTCGCCGACCGGCCACTCATCCTCCAGAACCACCTCGATGCCGGCATCGGCCAGGAATCCGGGGGCAAGCGAGATGAGCGTGTCCGTGCCAGGGATGGCCACGTCGCCTCCGAGGAGGCCGTTACTGATAGCGACGGCGAAGAAGTCGTCTGCCGCCACCACCGCGGCCTTCGTCGGCGCGTCGTCTGCGGCGATCACACCCTGCTCGGTGTAGTAGGCCGCGGCGTTGACCGGCGACGAGCCGATGCCTTCGGCCGGACCCTGCTGGAAGTAGAACAGGTTCTCGAAACCGCGTTCCCAGATGCGCTGGGCTCCGCCGGAGGGAACCGGATAGACCCAGCCGTTCTGCTCGGCGACCACCGATGTCGGGAAGGTGAGCAGGCTGGAGAAGGTGCCGAAGAGCACCTCGGCAGCACCAGCGCTGATGAAGCGCTCATACTGACTCACCCCGACCTCGGAGTCGGAGCGATTGTCCTCGATCAGAAGCTCGAGCGGCCGCCCTAAGACCCCTCCTCGCTCATTGATCAAGTTGACGCACAGCTCGTAGCCGTCCTTGTGCTTGATGGCGGGTACCGAGAACTCACCCGTAAGCGGCAAGGATGTGCCGATCACAATCGGCTCGGCGTCGGGCGCCGAGGTCTCTGGTGCCGCGGTGTCGGGCGCTGCGGTGTCGGGCGCCGCGGTGTCGGGCGCCGCGGTGTCGGGGGCCGCGGTTGCCGCAGTTGTATCTTCTGACTCAGAGTCGCTGCAAGCTGCCGCGATCATTGCCAGGGTAAGAACAAGAATAAATAGTGGAGTGAACCTCTTCATCGTTGACCCTCCTCTGGGTTCGCACCCGATTTGGATGCGTCGGTCGGCGAACTCGAGCCTCGGCGACCGGCTGGGAAAGAGCCTACATTCTCAGGCAGACCACTGCACTCCGTGCGATGGAACCGAATCCACCAGGCGACGACACGGAAATCGGCAATGGTCGAGGCGCACAACGGGCAACGCAGCGGCTCACCTGCAAATTGGCCTTCAAGGCCTCACTCGACGCCGGCGTATTGCGCTGCCGTTTCGGGGAACAGGGCCCTGGCGATCTTGAAATTGTGAATGTCGGCCGTGCCGTCCATGTGAAGGAACATGGCGGCGTCGCGGAAGTGCTTCTCGATGCCGGTGTCGCGCATCACGCCGCTCCCGCCGTGGAGCTCCATGGCCTGGCGACAAACGTCGAAGATGTTGTTTCCGGCATACACCTTGGCCATCCAGGTGAGGATGGCGGCATCATCGGTTTTGGCATCAACAGCGCGAGCTGCCAGGCGGGTCATGGCCCGCACCGCCTCGACCTTGGTGGCCATCTCCGCCATCGCCTTGGCCACCACCTGGTGCTTGATGAGCACCTTGCCACCCTGGACGAACTCCTGCACATAGCGGGAGGTCTCCTCCAGGGCAGCTACCCCCACACCCAGATTCTTGGCGGCCTGCAGGATCTTCCCCGGCTGGAAATAGACGCCCGCCTTGCCTAGAGCCTCGTTCTCTACCAGCAGGTGATCGGCCGGGACCCGGCAGTCCTCGAAGATGAGCTCAGCCTGGTTCATGAACCGTGAGCCGAACTTCTCATGGGCACGGCCGATGGTGAACCCGGGAGTATCTCTGGGAACCAGGAAGCTGCTCGTCCCGGTTCGCAGGCCCTTGGTGGAATCGGTGTTGACGTAGATGACGTAGAGCTTGGCGTCGTAGCCATTCGTGATGAAGTGCTTGCGCCCGTTGAGCACCCACTCGTCACCTTCTCGCTTCGCCTTCGTCTGCATGGCAGCTTCGGGCGCGTCGTAGGGAAGCCAGCGGTCGGAGGCGCCGCGAGGTTCGGTGAGGGCGTGGGCGAGCAGGAATCCGGTGTCCTCGACGATCTTGGGGAACCATTCGTCCTGGAGGTGTTCGGGAGCACAGTTGCTCAGGAGCACAGAGACCTTCCAGACCTGGGCGAGGCTGTCGACGAATCCCGAGTCGCCGCGGGCCAGCTCCTCGGCCAGGATGGCAAAGGTAACGGCCTGACCGTCGAGCTGAACTCCTCCGTACTTCTCGGGCACGCCGAGGGTTCGGATCCCGAGGGCGTCGACCGCCTCGAGCAGCTCGTACGGGACACGCTCCTCGGGCGGCGCCATCCACTCCCGGTCGCGGTTGTCCACCACCCAGGGGATGACCACCTCGTCGGTGAAACGCCTGGCTGTTTCGGCCAGCAGGCGCTGCTCCTCCGTCAGCTCCATATCTGATATCCGCATTGCCGCCTCCTCGACGCGTACGGCGAGACTACGACCATGGGCCCACCCCATGCAGGGGAAAACGGCCGTATCTGCGGACGAAGGCGGTCCCGAAGCTGGCCTACCCCTTTAAGTGAACGGCCGCCAGATCCTGTAGGGGTTCTGGTAACCCGGTTCGTCGGGCCGTTTCAGGTAGCCCTCGATCTCTTCTTCCCCGAAGAGGGTCACCTCCTCGATGGGCGGTGTCACTCCCGGCGGGAATGTCTCGAGGATCTGGTCGATGAGGAGGCTCTGATACCGAAGGGCAGCGACAACTGCACGCTTGGCCTTGTCGGCCGAGGCCAGGGTGGCTCGTCCCACCACTCCGACGGGAGTGGCGACCATTTCGAGCGGCGTGTTGTTGCGCACGCTCCACCAAAGGTTGGGGCGGCTGCGCTGGTTGGCCGACTTGTTGAAGTGGCCCTCCGGCAGATAGCCCGAGGGCACGGTGTCTACCGCCCGGCTCATGTCGACCGTCTCGGGCGCCAGCAGCAGCGCCAAGGACGTCTCTGCCTCGTCGGCGTGGACGAAGTCGTCTTCGAACGGACCGCCCCGATCCTTGGTGCGGAAGAACTCGCTCATGGCGGCGCACCAGTCGAAGGCGACGGCATAGAAGGGCAGCTCCGGATACCGCAGCGAGAACGTGTCGATAGCACTGGCGATCACCCAGTGCTGGGCGTGATTGTTGACGAAGATCATCTTGCGGTAGCCCTGCGACCACAGCCCGAACATGACATCCACCAGAAGCTTCTCCAGCACGCTCTGGCTGATCGGAATGGTCCCGATGAGGCCTATGTGATGCTTGGGATGGTTGCCGTAGAGCCAGGGTGAGTAGGAGAGAGCGACTTCGCGTCCCTGCTTCTTGGTGGCTCGGCGAACGGCCTCCGCCAGCCGTGTCACCTGGAGCGTGTCTTGAGCACTCACCGAGTGTGGCCCGTGCAACTCGGTCGATCCCAGCGGGACCATCACGATGTCGTTGTGTTGGCGCCGCTCGGCCAGCTCGGCGGGGTGCGTGTTCTGGATATAGGTTCCGGGGGTCTCCATCTCGCCTGGTGATGGCACCTCGTACTGCTCGGCGAGTATCCGGTCGATCTCGGAATCGGGCGCCTCCCAGATCTCCTTTTTCAGCCTGCCGACCGCCGTGTCCTCGAACTCGGGCGCCTCGATCAGGCTCATGTTCGCCTCCCTTGCCTCTCGTTGGTTTGAGTCGCTTGTCGAACTGCGTTGCCCTGCTCGGCGAGGATGGCCGTCGTCGTCTCGGCCGAGACCCCCTCGATACATCCCACGGCAGTGGAGGCCGATGCCCCTACCGCCTGACCGGATATAAGGAGCTCGGTGAGTTCATCAGGTCCGAGATCGCCAAAGGGAGGCAAGCCATGTTCGTCTAGGAAGAGAAGCACGCCCGCACAGAACGCATCTCCACAGCCGGTGGCGTCGATCGAGTCGACCCGAAAGCCGCTCTGCGCCACCTCCCAGGAGCCGGTGAACGCCCGCGCTCCTTGTTCGCCATCGGTCACCAGCACCAGCTTCACTCCCGCATCCAGGAACTCTTCCACGGCAGCCTCCATGGTGCGTGCCCCGGTGTTGATCAACGCTTCACCCTCGTTGCAATGAAGGAGATCGACGAAAGGCAAAGCGTCGCGAACGAAGTGGGGCGGCCGATCGGGATGAGGCTGCATGATGTCCAGAAAGATGACTGTGTCCTTGAGCGGAGCGAGGATTTCCGGCAGCGCCAGATCGATGCCGGTGTATCCGGGCCGCAACGTGAGCAGGTCAGGCTTCCAGGCTGCCAGGGCAGAAGAGATGTGCTCAACGCTGAGCAGCCAGTTGGCCCCTGGATCGAGATGGAAGCGGCGATCCTCGCCACTCACTTCGAGCACAAGGTTCCGTCCTGTGTCTTCATTTGGGACGTCCTGCAGGAATGTGGAGATGCCGTACTCGTCCATGACCTCGCGCACGAACGATCCGAACGGCCCGTTCCCTACCGCGGCGGCCACCGCCACCTCCTCTGCAGCCCGGCCCAGCTTCACCAGGTCGATGGCGACGTCGATGGGATGGCCCCCAATGTGGGTGTCGACGGCCGTGTAGATCACTTCGCCCGGAGCTGCCACCGACGGCAGCTCCACAGCCATTACGTCGACCATGATGGTTCCGGCGGCAAGCACCCTCACTCGCTTAACCCCCTTGGTCCACTTCGAGCTGATAGGTCTCCACCAGTGCGCCCGTCTCGTCGATGGATTCGCCCCAGGCGATGATGCCGTGATCGACGAGTACGAAGTAGCGCGTTTCGAGATGGGCGTCGAGAAAACGCTCGATCTCCTCCATCGACTCCTTGGTTCCAGCCGGGTAATGAGTGTCGGTTGATGGAACGCCCAGCCGACCGGACAACTCTTCGAGCAACCCAACGTGGAGGTGGAAGACGGTGGCAGCCTCCGGCCGCCGCCCGTACAACGAGGCGTGCGCTGCTGCGTCCCGCGACGGTTCGTGAGGCCCGCGAGACATCACCACCACCGATCCCACGGAGTCGCGATCGATGCCGGATACCAACACCCAATCGTCCCGCTCGATCGCGGCGAGCGGCACGCCGGTGCGGGTAATGAGAAATCCCCCAGGTGTCCGGCAGCTCATGTTGCCAGAGGCGTCGGGCGACAGGCCGGATTCCGCCAGCCTCTTTCCCCACTTGGCCAGGCTTGTCAGCCTGGGATCATCCAGCAGCTCTTGGGGAAGAGGACGATCATCGCGGGCGTGGCCGACCTTCATCGGGCGTTGGGTTGGACGAGGACCTTGAGAGCACCGTCGAGGCGCTGGGTGAAGGTCTCGTAGGCCTTGGCGAACTCGCCGATGGGGAAGGTATGAGTGGTGACGGTGTCGACATCCAGCTTGCCTTCGGCGATCAACGGGATCACTTCCTCGCAGGTACCCGGGTTCGCCCGCACGCCGAATAGGTCCATCTCTTCGAACACGATCCGCTGCAGCGGCAGGACGCACGGTTCTAGCGGGACTCCGATCAGAGCAACCCGGCCGCCCTTGCGCGTCATCTCGACTGCATCCGCAGGGGTGGTTCCCCTGGCAGCGGTGTCGATGGTGAAGTGTGCTCCCTTCCCGTCGGTGAGCTCACGCACGCCGGCTGGCCCATCGGTCTGGGAGTTATCGATCACCTCGAAGCCCATCGCCGCTGCCGTCTTCAGCCGTTCACCCCTTCCCACCATGATGACCCGCGATGCCCCAAGCAGCGCGGCCAGCTGGGCGGCCAGAAGACCCTGAGCTCCCGGACCGATGACGGCGCCGATCTCCCCCGGGCGCACCCCAGCCCGTTTCACGGCGTGCAACGCGATCGAGCTGGCATCCACCAACGCCCCCTGCTCGAGGGTCATCGACTCCGGGATCTTGAAGACGCTCTTGATGGAGGAGTTGTGGTACTGGCGCATCGCTCCGGTCGAGTAGTGGCCGTAATGGCGGTGACCGAGCTCTTCGTGGCCGTAGTTGTCGCACAAGTTGTAGCGGCCGATGGCACACATCCGGCAGTTGCCGCAGCCAGCGTGGGCCGTGCCGGCAACGCGGTCTCCCGGCTCGAAGCCGAGTTCGGCCGCGCCCTCGCCGCCCGCTATCACCACCCCAGACCACTCGTGACCCGGCGTGTAGGGGTATCCCCGCGGCCATCCTTTCTTGAGGAAGTTGCCAGAGATGATCTCCGTGTCGGTGCCGCAGATCGCCACGGAATGGACCTCGCACAAGACCTCGTGCGGGCCCGCCTCCGGCACCTCCATCTCGCCGACCTCGAACTCACCAGGTCCGCGCAGAATGAGAGCGTCCATGGTTGAAGGGACGGTCCGGTCGGCCACCTGTGCCCGCATTCGATGGCTCCTTTGATCGCGCGGTAACTCTCAGCGCAATCCTATGAAATGCCCCCAGAGCGTCTCAGGGCCTTTGGGCCCAAACCGCGCGGCCCCTGCAGAAGCCATATGGAGCGTCAGCCCCCTGAAGACCCGGGGGTGGTTAGGCGCGGAGCTCGGGCACGACCTCGGAGGCGAACAGGTCCTGGCTATCGCTCTCGCCCATGTCGTAGAAGTAGAGGATCACCTCGACGCAGCCTGCTGCAGCGAACTCTCCCAAGGCATCCACCACCTGGTCGACTGTTCCCACGAGATGCTCCTTTTCGAACTCCTCGGGGGTGGAGTGGCGCCGGCGGGCGGCGATTTCCAGCTTGGCGTCGAGGTCAGCACGGCTCCGTCCGATGACCGACATCAGGTGCGTCGTTCGGCCGATCTCGTCGAAGTCTCGCCCGACTGCCTCGCAGTGATCGGCCAGCACGTTGGACTTGTGAATGAACTCGGCGACGTCGTCACCGAAGTTGGCGAAGTCGCCGTACTTGGCGACGATGCGCAGCGTCCGCTTCTCGCCACCTCCGGCGATCCACAGTGGTGGGTGTGGCTTCTGCGCCGACTTGGGACGCGTGATAGCGCCAGCGAGCGTGTAGTGCTCGCCTTCGAAGTAGGCGTCATCGGAGGTCCACATCGCCTTGAGCACCTGGGCCGCCTCCTCGAGCATGTCGAGGCGAACCCGGTCCGGCGGGTACTCGTACCCGTAGGCGGCGAACTCCTTGTCCGCCCAGCCTGCTCCGATCCCGACATCGAGGCGGCCACCGGAAATCGCGTCGACCGAAACCGCGATCTTCCCAAGCAGCGAAGCTGGTCGGTATGGGATACAGGTGCACATCTGACCGATCCGAACCCGCTCGGTAACCACCGCCAGCGCCGCCATCAGAGTCCACGCCTCGAAAGTGCTCTCTTCAGCGACGACGGGGTGGGTGTGAAGGTGGTCGTAGACCCAGAGCGAGTCCCAGCCCGCCTCCTCGATCGTCGTCGCGGTCGTGCGGATTCGATCCCATTGTTGGGCGTCTGGCACCCCGACTAGATCGAACTTCCATCCCTGCGGCACCATTGTTCCGAATCGCATCCTCGGTCCTCCCGGAATTGACGGTTCCTGCATTCTCGCACTCGATGCCGGAGCTACCCACCCAAGACCCCACCTGGTTCTTAGCCCGTCTCAGGGACGTTGCATCCAAAACGCGCGGCCCCCGCCGACCCAAATGGGGCGCCTACCGGCCGATGTGATCGGCCATCCAGTCGGCGACGAGGGGTCGGCTCTTGTAAGGGATGTTGCTACCGACGTGGTTCGTTGTAATCCACACCCTGCGACACCAAACGCGGGCCCTATTGGCGATGGA
>JAOTWH010000013.1 GCA_029863035.1 Acidimicrobiia bacterium
CGAAGGCACGGTGAAGGCCGATGTCCGTCGTGGTTTGGAAACACTTCGCAGATCCCTGACTCCCGAAGAGGTGATGGCATGAAGCAGCTAGAAGCTCTCAAGACGAGAGCCCCCAAGTCCCTGGCGCCCCGGGTGCTGTTGGAGACGGGGCTGGCCGACGGGTACGTCTCCGTGGCGGGGCCCGCCGGAGAGATAAAGGTGGCCTTCAACGAGCGTGGCGTGTCGGCAGTGCACCTGGGCAGCGATGGCGCCGCCTTCGAAGACTGGTTCGAGGATCTGCAGGGCCGCCCGGCTTTCCCGGTGGAGGAGATGCCAAAGCGTCTCGGTGCCCAGCTGGCCAAGACCCTCGAGACCGGCCGGCTGGGGACGTTGTCGATCGATTGGAGCTCGATGTCGGAGTTCCAACAGGCGGTGCTGCGCAAGACGGCCGAGATCTTGCCCGGTCAGGTGCGCCCCTACTCGTGGGTGGCGAGGGAGATAGGCAAGCCGAAGGCGGTCCGGGCGGTCGGCACTGCGCTCGCTCGCAACCCGGTACCGGTGCTGGTGCCGTGTCATCGAGTGGTGCGCAACGACGGGCACCTCGGCAACTATTACTACGGGACCGAGGTGAAGAGCAAGATCCTGGCCAGCGAAGGCATGGACGTCGACGGCTTCGAGGACCTCGCCGATAGGGGAGTGCGGCTGACCGGCTCCGACACCACCAACATCTTCTGCAACCCAACCTGTGGCCATGCCCGGCGCACTCAGCCCAACCACACCGTCGAGTTCCGCAGCGCGGCTGAAGCGCGCCAGGCTGGCTATCGCCCCTGCAAGGTATGTCGACCCGTCGCGGCGTAGCCCGCGAAACATTCTCGCCATGTCGCGAAACCCAACCAGCCCCTGGGCTTGACCGCGACCCTGCCCGCGAGGTACAAACCTGGCTGCGCGAGTAATCACAATTGCGTCATTAGGGCTGTTGATTTGAATACCCTTGACGGAATTACATCCCTGTGATTACACTCCTCTTCCCTCGCCCCAAGATGTCGTGGTCCTGTCGCTTCCCCACCACAACATCTAGTGGTTGTGGAATGGAACGCAGGTTTGCCTGCGGACGGAGCAGACGACAGGAGGAGTAGGAATGGCAAAGGGATTGACGGTCGAGAGGCGGTTCACCACCGCCGGCCAGGATCCGTTCGACACCGTCGATTGGGAGAGGCGAGACAGCCGCATCACCAACCCAGATGGATCGATCGTTTTCGAGATGGAAGGGGCCGAGGTGCCCTCCGATTGGTCGCAAGTGGCCGTCGACATCATCGTTTCGAAGTACTTCCGCAAGGCCGGAGTACCCCAACACGACGACAGGGCCGAGCCCATCCTCGACGCCGACGGCTCGCCGGTGCTGGGCCCGGAGCGCTCGGCTCGCCAGACCGTTTCCCGCCTCGCCGAGACCTGGCGCTTCTGGGGCGAGAACAACGGGTACTTCGCGTCGAGCGAAGATGCCGAGGCGTTCGAAGACGAACTGAAGCACATGCTCATCAACCAGGTGGGTTCCCCCAACAGCCCGCAGTGGTTCAACACCGGGCTGCACCACAACTACGGCATCACCGGGACCCCCGAGGGCTTCTGGTTCGTTGACCCCGACACCGGCCAGCTGGAGGCATCGCCCGACAGCTACAGCCGTCCAGCCCCCCACGCCTGCTTCATCCAGTCGGTCAAGGACGACCTGGTGAACGAGGGCGGCATCATGGACCTGTGGGTGCGCGAAGCTCGCCTGTTCAAGTTCGGATCCGGCACCGGCACCAACTTCTCATCGCTGCGCGCCGAAGGCGAACAGCTTTCCGGCGGAGGCAAGTCCTCGGGCCTTATGTCGTTCCTCAAGGTGGGCGATCGCGCCGCCGGCGCCATAAAGTCGGGCGGCACCACCCGGCGCGCCGCCAAGATGGTCATCTTGGATCTCGACCACCCCGACATCGAGGAGTTCATCGATTGGAAGGTGAAGGAGGAGCGCAAGGTGAAGGCGCTCATCGCGGCGGGCTATCCCTCCGACTTCAACGGCGAGGCGTACCAAACCGTTGCCGGTCAGAACTCCAACAACTCCGTGCGGGTGCCCAACGAGTTCATCGACGCCGTCCAACACGATGGCGTGTGGGAGCTGACCTCCCGTACCAACGGCGAGGTTGTCAAGCAGGTGCGAGCCCGCCAGTTGTGGGACCAGATCGCCCAGGCCGCATGGGAGTGCGCCGACCCCGGCGTGCAGTTCGACGACACCATCAACGAGTGGCACACCAGCCCCGGCGGAGGCCGCATACGGGCCTCCAACCCGTGCTCGGAGTACATGTTCTTGGACAACACGGCATGCAACCTGGCCAGCCTCAACCTGACCAAGTTCTATGACGACGAGTCGGCCACCTTCGACATCGCCGCCTATGAGCATGCGGTGCGGCTGTGGACGATGGTGCTCGAGATCGCAGTCACCATGGCTCAGTTCCCCTCGGCCGAGATCGCCCAGGGCTCGTACGACTATCGCACGCTGGGGCTCGGCTACGCCAACCTCGGTTCGCTGCTCATGCGACAGGGCATCCCCTACGACTCCGAGAAAGGTCGGGCCATCGCCGGGGCGCTCACCGCCATCATGACCGGCACCTCCTACGCCACCTCTGCCGAGATGGCTGCGGCGGTGGGCCCCTTCCCTCGCTACCACGAGAACAAGGACTCGATGCTGCGGGTGATCCGCAACCATCGGCGCGCCGCATACGACGAGACCGACTATGAGGGCATCTCCACCGACGTGGTCGGTATCGCTGCCGACCACGCTCCGGACGACCTGCTCAAGGCCGCTCAGGAATCGTGGGACCTGGCGCTGGAGCGAGGCGAGTCCTTCGGCTATCGCAACGCCCAGGTCACCGTCATCGCTCCCACCGGGACCATCGGCCTGCAGATGGACTGCGACACCACCGGGGTCGAGCCCGACTTCGCGTTGGTGAAGTTCAAGAAGTTGGCCGGCGGCGGCTACTTCAAGATCGCCAACCAGTCGATCGAGCCGGCACTGCGCTACCTGGGCTACAGCGATTCCGATGTCCACGACATCGTGAATTACGTCGTCGGCTCCATGAGCCTGGCGGGTGCTCCCCACATCAACAAGGAGTCGCTGGCTGAAAAGGGCCTGCACACAGACGAGATCGCCATGATCGAGGCCCAGCTGGCTGGCGTGTTCGAGCTGCGCCACGCCTTCAACGTGTTCGTGTTGGGCGAAGACGCCATGGCCCGCCTCGGGTTCAGCGAGGATCAGTACGCCTCGTTCGACTTCGACATGCTGCGCGAGCTCGGCTTCTCCGCCTCCGACGTTCTAACGGCCAACGACTACATTTGCGGCCGCCAGACCATCGAGGGCGCCCCGCACCTGAGCGACGAGCACCTGGCGATATTCGACACAGCCAATCGCAACGGCAAGCACGGGCGCCGCTTCATCCATCACAACGGCCACATCCGGATGATGGCCGCCGCCCAACCCTTCATCTCGGGCGCCATCTCCAAGACCATCAACATGCCCAACGAGGTGACGACCGAAGAGATCGAGGACGCCTACATGCTCTCATGGGAGCTGGGGCTGAAGTCGATGGCGCTATATCGCGATGGCTCCAAGGCCTCTCAGCCTCTCTCGGCGACCTCTGATGAGGGCGCCGACAACGAGGAGGAAACCGAGGAGCTGGCCGAAGCGATCGAGGCAGAAGCCCAGGTGGTAACCGGGGTAATCGCCCCGGGCGCCAGCCCCACGGAGGCCTACGTAGGCACCACGCCACCGCGCTTCATGCTGCCAGCCAAGCGCAAGGGCTGGACCCAGGAAGCCCGCATCGGTGGGCACAAGGTGTTCCTCCGCACCGGGGAATACGACGACGGCACCATGGGCGAGCTCTTCATCGACCTCGCCAAGGAAGGCGCAACCCTGCGCGGCGTGCTCTCGTGCTTCGCCATCGCGGTGTCGAAGGGCCTCCAGTACGGCGTGCCGCTCGAGGAGTTCGTTGACACCTTCACATTCCACACCTTCGAGCCACGAGGCATGGTCGAAGGCCATCCCAACATCAAGATGGCCAACTCCATCGTCGACTACGTGTTCCGCTCGGTCGGGCTGGAGTACCTGGGCCGCACCGACCTGGTGCAGGTGCCGCCGGAGGTCGAGCTGGCAGAGCCGCCCAAGGGCCTGGCAGTGGAGGCCGGCGTCCAGCTCGGGCTAGATGAGGCGGTGGCTGAGGGCGACATCGAAGCGGTGAAGGCGGCTGTGAAGTTCGTCGACGGCGATCCCTTCGCCCCTCAGAACGGTGCAGGAAACGGCAATGGCAACGGAAACGGCAACGGCAACGGAAACGGCAATGGCAACGGCAACGGAACGGCCAGGGGCCGTAAGAACAAGATCAATCTGCTGGAACAGGTGAAAGCTCCAGTTCCGGTCGGAGCAGCGGCCCACGAACCTGTGCAGGCGATGCAAGCCCAGGCAGACCCTATGGCGGCAGCCCTAGGCGAAATGATGGGTGACGCCCCGCTATGTGACACCTGTGGTCACATCACGGTGCGCAATGGCTCGTGTTACCGCTGCCTGAACTGCGGAAACTCAATGGGGTGCAGCTAGGTCCCTCTTCCCTCTCCCCCTAGCCCGTCCCCGGGAATCCGCACTAAGAGAAAGGCCCCTTGCCCAGGGGGCCTTTCTCGTGGAGTCGCCGAATTAGCCGAGCTGGTCGAGAGTGCTCTCGGCCTGGGTCACCTGTTGCTCCAGGTCGGGGTGTAGTTCGCCTGTCACTGACGAACACTCCAGCATCCACTCGACCAGGTCGAACGAGCCGTTGTCGACGGCTGCGGAGAACGCCGCCGGATCAGAGAAGGCCGTGGCCGCCGCCAGCAGCCGCTCCCCAGATTCTGTTGGCCTCTCTTCGGCACACCGATACACGTCTTCGGAGCGTTCTGTGGCGAACACCGCGGCGTCGAAGATGGCGCTGGCCAGGTCATCGTCCATGACCTCGGTGATCGAGTCCATCACTTTCAGCACAACGTCGGTCATGTCTCTTCTCCCTGAATGTCGAATCAGTCTCAGGTTGGGTGCTTTGGGTGGCCGCCGAAAGGGGTCTTAGGTCACTTCTGGCTAAGGACTGCTTCGGCCGCTTAACCCTGCGCCAGCTCGTGTGCCCGCGTCATCGAGGCGTCGCTGACGTTGCCACCGCACAGGACCACCACGGAGGGCCCGGCATCGCCTGACAGCTTGGCGGCGACGGCCAGGGCAACCGCAGCCGAGCCTTCGATGGGGTCGTCGTACGCATCGAGATAGGCGACCATGGCCTTAGCGATCCCTTGCTCGCTGACCGTTAGCCACTGGTCGACCAGGACCGAGCAGGTCTGGTAGGTCATGGCACCGGGCTCCACTCCGCCTGCGGTTCCATCCGACAGCGTCGGCAGGGTCTCCTCCTCCACGATGTGCCCGGCTGCGATCGAGTCGTGCATCACAGATGAATTCTCGGCCGAGGCAGCCACGATCTGGGCATCGGGCCACCTCTTCTTGACTACCGCTGCGATGCCCGAGATGAGCCCGCCGCCCCCCACCGACACCACCACGGCGCCCACCTCGTCGATCTGGCGGGTTAATTCAACGCCGACCGTGCCCTGGCCCGCGATGACCTGGCGGTCGTTGTATGGGGGCACGTAGATCCGACCGCTGGCTTCCGATTGTTGCCTGGCAGCCAGCTCACACTGCACCGGGTCGCCCGGGACGTAGTGGAGCGAGGCTCCACTATCGGTAATCGCCTGAAGTTTCGAGGGATCGGCCGACCCGGGGACGAATACGGTGACATGGGCCCCCAGCACCTTGCCGGCCAGGGCCACTCCAGCGCCGTGATTGCCGGTGGAAGCTGTCAGCACTCCCCGTTCCAGCTCTGCGCTCTCGAGTGACAGCAACTTCGCCATCGCTCCCCGGATCTTGAACGATCCTGTTGTCTGGAGGTTTTCCTGCTTGCACCAGATCTGACGTCCGCCCGCCACCCGCTCCACCAGCGGCGTTTCCAACACGGTGGGACGGATTGTCTGGTCAAGCTTTCGAGAGGTGTCGACGATCCAGTCCTGCATTGACCGCATTGTGGCAGGGTCTGGGTGGCGGTTTTCCTTCAATGGCTGGCGACGCGACCCTCAGGACTGATCCACAGGTGTGACTGGTAGGCGATTCTGAAGCCAAGCGCTGCATAGAAATCCTGGCCCGACCCAACCCACGCCGCTTCCGCACCCAAACGGCGGACTCTGTTGAGAGACTCGGAGACCGCGGCAGCTCCCAGCCCGAGCCTCCTGTAGTCGGGGTCGGTAGCAACGGGCTCAACGTAGGCCACGCTGTTCTCGGGCACGTACCACATGCCGCAATAGGAGGCGTAGTCCCCGTTAGGTGCGACAACCACCATTGTCAGGTCCTTGTGGTAGTTGGGAGCCTCCTGCATTCGGCGTCGTTCCTCTATCTCGTCGGGAGGGGGAGGGCCGTCGTGGCCGAACCCACGCCACAGCACTCGGTGGATCTTCTCGAGGTCGTTGTCCTCGGCCAGGCTTTGCAGGCGGAAACCTTCGGGCAGGTCGCGACCGGGCAGCTCTTCCGTGAGCTCGAGTCTCGAGTGCTCTTCCTGCTCGTGGCTTTGGAGCTGATATCCCCGTTCAGCAACCAGTTGATTCATGGCGGTATCGAAGTTGTCCACGAAGAGACCGAGGACGCTGCGTCCCAGGCATTCGGAGATATCGGCCAGCTGTGTTTCTGCATAGTCAAGGAGGTCCTCGCCAACACCATCATGACCGGGAGCCACCTGCGTATAGATGTGCGGTGGGTGGTGTTCGAAGTGGACCACCCCAACTATCCGCTCGTTGGTCTCCAGTACCCCAATGCGCTCCAGAGGGAGCTCATCGATATAGGAGTGGTGGTGCATGTACTCCCAACGGGGCTGGAGCCAGGTTCCGAGGTTGTCTCCTGGCTTGTATGCGTCGATGAGGAATCGACTCACTCGCTCGTAGTCGACATCGTGGCGGTAAGAACGGACTGGTGTAGGCACGGATCCTGCTCGGAGCTAACCCTACGGATGCCAGCAGCATCTCGACCAACAGTGGGACCCCTGCAATAGAGAAGAGGCCCCTGGGGGCCTCTTCGTCACATAGGTGCTGCAGCTGTCGCTACATCTCGACTGCTTCGCCTACCTCGATGGTTCCGCCCGACTCGAAGATCGGACAGTCTTTGACAGCCGCGGTAGCGGCATCGATGTCTGCGGCGTTCAGCAGGCTGTAGCCGGAGATCGGGTTGGCGCCTCCGCCGTCCTCGACCCCGCTGCTGGTGACGGTCTTCGACACCATGACAGCGTTGCCCATGTCGGTCAGGTCGCTGCCGAGTCCTTCCATCCACCCTTGCCAGGCGCCCATAATCTTGCCCATCTCTTCCTCGCTGACGTCGGCGGGCGTAGCGCCACCGTGATAAGCCAATACATACTTAGGCATTCGGAGTCCTCCTATGGGTCGGTTGCCGTGCAACGAATATAACCGACTGGCTTCTGCGTGCCCGCTTCGGTCAGAGGTCGGCTGCCAGCGCAGCCATCAACTCGTTGGCGCCACTGAGAACAGGTTCGCCGTGCCCGAAGTAGGCCGTGTCGAAGTCGAGCCCGGCCAGTTTCTTGACCGACTCGTTGGCAGTTGGCATATCGGGAGTGAACTGCGGATTGGCACCGGACACGCCGCCATCGGTGCCGTTGAGGGCATCGCCCGCCACCAGGACTTTGTTGTTCGAGTCGTAGGCGCTGATGTGGCCCACTGTGTGACCAGGCGTTTCCACGATCTCCAGCCCGAACACCTCATCGCCGTCGCTCACCGCGTTGATAGGACGAGGGGAGTCCATGGCACCGATGTCGGCCTCGCCGGCGTAGGCAGCGGCGCCGCTGGCAGCCGTCATCACCGCGCTGAGGCTCCCGATGTGATCGGGATGGAGGTGGGTGAGGATGACATGACCAACCCCTCCCCAATCGAGGCCCACTGCGGTGAGGGCGTTCTCGATGTCATCAGCACTGCCCGGATTCCCGGTGTCGACCACCACCGCCTTGTCGCCGCGGGCCAATACATAGGCCGACACGTTCCCCAGGAGCACCCGGGACCATGTCCCTGGGAAGTCATCCTCGGTCGGTTCTGAGGTCGCAATGTCGGCGGGGGTCGTTGTCGCGCTGGTGGGGGCGTTGGTAGCTGGGGGCTCGGTGGCGGAAGGTTCTGTAGAAGAGGTCGCTCTTTCGCTGTCGCTGGAGCAAGCCGCCACCAGCGGTCCGAACACCGCCACCGCCACGACGCCTTTGCCGAGGTCGTTGAGGAACATGCGCCGCGAGATACGCCGGACCGTCATGGCGGCGAGGTTAGGCCCGCTCGCTCACTAGGCGATGGCGAACCTGTATCGAGTGGTGGAAAAGTCCGACTACCGTATTGGTTCTGACTTCCAAGTTGGGCCCACCGTACGACTGCGTGGGTGGAGGCGGCTGAGCGGTCGATATTCAACCGAGTCGCTCCTGTGGACGTCGAGGGCTGAAACTCTAAGCAGACCGGGGCGGAGATCGAATGGCGGTTACCGAAGTATCAGAAAAGGCTCTGGTCGCCAACGATGTGGTTCTGGGTGATGGTGTGGTCGTGCGGGCGTTCAGCAATCTCTATGGCTGCAAGATCGGAGACCTGAGCCAGATCGGGCCGTTCGTTGAGGTCCAGAAGGGTGCGGTGGTTGGGCGCCTTGTCAAGGTGTCGAGTCACTCTTTCATCTGTGAAGGTGTGACGATCGAGGATGAGGCGTTCATCGGGCACGGAGTGATGTTCACCAACGACAAATTTCCACAGTCAACTGTTGACGGCCGGTTGAAAGGGGGACGCGATTGGTCGCTCGAGACCACGGTGGTCGAGCGAGGTGCCTCGATTGGGTCCGGTGCTGTGGTCCTGTCAGGAGTCACCATCGGCGCCGGCGCTTTGGTCGGAGCGGGGAGTGTTGTAACTCGTGACGTTCCACCCAAGGCGATCGTTGTTGGCAACCCGGCGAGACTGCTGCGCCTCGTGGGTGAAGGAGAGGACGGAGCGTGACTTATCTAGCTGAAATGAGCCGCCCGGCGGGCCTTGGAGTGACGAATCGCGAGGTATGCCAATGACGAAGTATGACATCACGGTCATCGGCGCGGGCTACGTAGGTTTGGTAACCGGGCGCAGGCTTTGTCGCCTTTGGGCATCAAGTTCGCATCGTCGAGATCGACCCCGTGCGCCTCGATATCTTGGAGCGTGGTGATGTCCCTCTCTTCGAGCCGGGTCTCGCTGATCAGCTAGACAAGAGCAGACGTGAGGGTTCAATCACATTCCACTCTTCCGTCTCGGATGCACTCGATGGCGCGGCCGAGTGGGGTGAGTTCACCGAAATCAACTTCGACGACGTAGCCACCAAGATGAAGGGACGGCTCATGGTCGATGCCCGCAATGTGCTTGAGCCCGACGCGGTACTTCGCAGTGGCTTCACCTACGTTGGTGTCGGCAGGAGTATCGCCCCGATCTCCTCGCCTCGTCGGTCCCTCAGTGACCCAGACGCCTGCTGACCCGAAGCTGTGGGTGTGGCACGGGGGGCCTTAGGGAAGTTGGCGCTAGTCGCAGTTTGTGGGGCCTGTTTGCAGAGTTCGTTTTTGCGGCCGCTCGGGCTTGTGAAGATTTACTCTTCCCTTATGGAGGACGAGGTCTACGTCAAGGACCGACCGACCTGGCGCAAGTGGCTGGAGAAGAACCACGACAACCGTCAGTCGGTGTGGATGATCATCTACAAGAAGGATTCCGGCAAGGGGAGCGTGCCCTATGACGATGCCGTCGAGGAAGCCCTTTGCTTCGGGTGGGTGGACTCGAAGGTCCAAAGTCTGGACGATGAGCGCTATCGCCAGTACTACTCGGTTCGCAAGCCCAACAGCAATTGGTCGGGGTCCAATAAGAAGCGTGTCGCCAAGCTGATCAAGGCCGGCTTGATGACCGAGGCGGGCCTGGCGGCGGTGGAAGTGGCGAAGGCGAACGGATCGTGGGAGTTCCTCGACGATATCGAGGCGATGGTCGTTCCCGATGACCTGGCAAAGGCGCTGGCTGGGAGGAAAGGGGCCAGAAGGTACTTCGATAAGTGCAGCCCCTCGGCGCGCCAGGGGATGTTGATGTGGGTCAAGAGTGCCAAACGCGAGGAGACTCGCGCCAAGCGGATTGGGGAGATCGCGGGCGCTGCGGCCAAAGGGGAGTTGCCGCTGCCGTATCTGTAGGGCTTTGCATTCGCGGTAGTGATTGACACCCTCCCCTTACCCCTCCCGCAAGCGGGAGGGGAATCAAGAACTCCCCTTGCGCTCCCGCGAGCGGGCGGGGAAACTCGTCGGAGTCTGCGAAGGGTTCGCACCCCCATCCCCCTCGCTTCGCTCGGGGTACTTCCCCCGCTTCGCGGGAGAAGGGAAGACGCGCGAGGGGAGGGGAAGACGTGGCGTAGCGCCCCCAACTCTATGGCCGGGTCTAATCGTCCTTCTTTTCGGCCAGCTCCCTGAACTCGTCAGGGACTGACTGGCGGCCGAATACGACGCCGCCGTGGCCCACTGCTTCCTTTCCAAAGCGTTCTCGGGCTTGGTCGATCGCCCGGTCCAGCTCCCAGCGCCGCACACCCTCGTCGCTGCCGGCCCCGGACTCGCCTTGGCCCAATGCCAGCTCGAGCTGGAGGGCGGTTCCCTCCCGGAGTCCTGATACCGAAACACCGAGCAGGCTGATCTCGTGGATCTTCTCTTCCTTGATGGCCTGGTGGGCGAGCTCTAGGGCAACGCGGTGGATGGCGTCGGACCCCGAGATGGCCGAGCCCAGCGTGCGACGGCGCGAGATGGCTCTTTGCTCGGGGATGCGGATGCGAATCGCGATGGTCCTGCCGCCGCGGTCCTTTTTGCGGAGCCGGGTGCCCACGCGGTCGGCTAGGCGCATAAGCGTCTGCGACACCAACTCATCCGTTGGGGCTTGGCGGGGGAGAGCGCTCTGGGCGCCCATCGACCCGGATCGCCGGTGGCGCTCAACTCCTCGCGGGTCGCGGTTCCAAGCCAGGGCGTTGAGGTGCTTGCCCGCGGCGTCACCCAGCATTCTCTCCAGGGCCTGGGGCTTCAACTGGGCGAGCTCGCCGATTGTGTGGACACCCCGCTCGGCCAGCTTCGCCTGGGTGACCGGGCCCACGCCCCACACCAGCCTGACCGGTAGTGGGTGGAGGAACTCCATCTCGTGATCTGGCTCGACCACCACCAGCCCATCGGGCTTGGCAACCTGGCTGGCGACCTTGGCCAGAAACTTGGTGCGGGCCGCTCCGATCGACAGTGGTAGACCCGTTTCGTCGAGGACCCTCTTGCGCAAAGCCCGAGCCATCGTTGCTGAGTCTCCGAAGAGATGGGTGGACCCCGACACATCGAGCCAAGCCTCGTCGATAGAGATGCGCTCGACGATGGGTGTGAGGTCCCCGCAGATGTCGAAGACCTGGTCGCTGAGCCGTTGGTACTCGGAGAAGTGACCGGGGACGGTCACCAATTGGGGGCACAGGGACCGAGCCTGGCGGGTGGGCATGCCGGATTGGACTCCGTAGTGCTTCGCTTCATAGGAGGACGCCAGCACCACTCCAGCGCCGACCGCTATCGGTTTGCCGCGCAGGGCTGGGTTGAGCAGCTGCTCTACCGATGCGTAGAACGCGTCCAGATCGACGTGAAGGATGTCCGCTGACGCCACGCCTCAGTATCGCGCACGGGTGTGACGCGATGTGGGGGCGGTCGGTCGCGCCGGCATCTTCGGACGGGTTGACACCCTCCCCTTACCCCTCCCGCAAGCGGGAGGGGAGAACAACGCGCGGCGGCTCTTCTGGGGTCCGCACCCCCTTCCCTCGGGCAAGAGTCCCCCTCCGCCTCGCTTTGCTCGGCACCTCCCCCAAACGGGGGAGGAGACAGGCCCGAGGTACTTCCCCCGCTTCGCGGCCCGGCTTCTTGGAGAGGTCGAGCTGGTCGACCTACCGCAAATCATCGTCGTAGGGCCGATCGACCCTTGGTGCGGCGGCCTCGCGAGGCCGACCATAAGGGGAAACTGATCCTTGACCAGGAGGTCGGCATGAGCGGTGGCTGGAAGCGCGAGATCAAGGGCAAGAAACTCAAGCCGGAGTCGCTGATGATGGGTTATGGCTACGAGCCGGCCTGGTCCGAAGGCGCCCTCAAGAGCCCCATCTTCCAGACCTCCACCTTCGCCTTCGAAACAGCAGAGGACGGCAAGGCCTTTTTCGAGCTCGCCTACGGACTGCGAGAGCCCGATCCCGGAGAGAAGCCGGGGCTCATCTACAGCCGGATCAACAACCCCGACCTGGAGATCCTCGAGGACCGCCTGGCGCTCTGGGACGACGCAGAGGCGTGCGCGGTCTTCTCCAGCGGGATGGCAGCCATCACCACCACCCTTTTGTCATACCTCCGACCCGGCGACGCCCTGCTTTACAGCAGGCCCATCTATGGCGGGGTCGATCACTTCACCACCCACGTCCTTCCGGATCTCGGCATCACGCCGATAGGTTTCCCCGCCGGGGCTAGTGCCGCCGAGATCGAGGACATAGTCGACGACAACGATGCGACGGATCGGATCGCCTTCATCATCATCGAGACGCCCGCCAACCCCACCAACGTGCTCGTCGACATCGAGATGTGCGCGGCGCTCGCCGCCAAGTACTCCACCTCGACAAGAAGGGTCCTGCTTGGAGTTGACAACACGTTCCTCGGCCCCGTCTTCCAGCACCCACTGCATCACGGCGCCGACCTCGTCATCTACTCGGCAACCAAGTACATCGGCGGGCACAGCGACGTAGTGGCCGGGGCCGTGAGCGGGTCCACCGAGGCGCTGGCACCGGTTCTCGCCATGCGGACCTTCCTCGGCAACGCCATCGGTCCGTGGACCGGCTGGCTGCTAATGCGCAGCCTGGAGACCCTCAAGCTGCGCATGGAGCGCCAGGTCGAGACGGCGCAACGCATCGCCCAATGGCTGATCGAACAGCCCAAGGTGCAGGACGTCCTCTATCTGGGCCTGCTGCCTCCCGATGAACCGCAGATGGAGGTCTATAAGCGGCAGTGCCTCTCCCCCGGCGCCATGATCTCGATCTTGCTCGAAGGTGGGGAGGCCGAGTCCTTCCGCTTCCTCAACTCCCTCCAGCTGGTCAACCTGGCGGTGAGCCTCGGCGGCACCGAGTCGCTGGCTGAGCACCCGTGCACCATGACCCACGCCGACGTGCCGCTGGAGGAGAAGATCCGCCTCGGCGTCGGCCACAATCTGGTGCGCCTGTCGGTCGGCGTCGAGGACCCTGATGACCTCATCCTCGACCTGGCCCAGGCGCTCGAGGCGGTGTAGGGGCGAAGGGCAGCACCCCCATCCCCTTGGGCAAGAGCCCCCTCCGCCTCGCTTTGCTCGGCACCTCCCCCGATGGGGAGGAGACGGGCCCGAGGTACTTCCCCCGCTTCGCGGGAGAAGGGAAGACGCGTCGGGGTCCTCGGACGGGTTGACACCCTCCCTTCTCCCCTCCCGCAAGCGGGAGGGGAGAAGAACGCGTCCCTCGCTGAGAAGGGGGGAACCAACCGAAGCGGCTAATCTGACCTCGTTCACACTGAAAGGGTGGGGTGAATGGAGCCCGTCAAGAGCATCTGGATGGATGGCGAACTCGTGCCGTGGGCCGAGGCGAATGTCCACGTGCTCACTCACGGCCTTCATTACGGCACCGGTGTCTTCGAGGGGATCCGGGCCTACGGCAACGATGAGGGGACGGCGGTCTTCAGGCTGAGCGACCACATGCAGCGTCTTCACAACTCTGCGACCACATACTCCATCCCGCTCAAATACTCAGTCGACGAGTTGGCCGCTGCTACCCGCCAGCTCCTGTTGGACAACGAACTCGACTCGGCCTACATCCGCCCCATCGTGTTCTACGGGAGCGGCACCATGGGGCTCAATCCCTCCAAGGCCACGGTGGTTGCCTCGATCGTCGCCTTCCATTGGGGCGCCTACCTGGGGGAGGAGGGGCTCCAGAATGGCATTCGGGTCAAGATCGCCTCGTGGGCTCGCATCTCACCCCGCTCTTTCCCGGCCGGCAAGGCCACCGGTCCATACATCAATTCGGTTCTTGCCAACCAAGAGGCCACCAGCGCCGGTTACGACGAGGCGCTATTGCTGACGGAGGCTGGCAACGTGTCTGAAGGCAGCGGCGAGAACCTGTTCGTGGTGAGAGACGGTGAGGTGTTGACGCCGCCGGTGTCGGACGGCTGCCTCAACGGCATTACCCGCCAATCGGTGATACAGCTACTGGCCGACGATGGCCAAGAGGTCATCGAGAAGTCGATGACGCGTGACGATCTCTACGCGGCTGACGAGCTCTTCTTCACCGGTACCGCTGCCGAGGTCACGCCGATTCGCCATCTTGACGATCATGAAGTTGGCGACGGCACACCCGGTCTAATCACCAGGCGAGCCCAGGAGCTGTTCCGCGATGCGGTTGGCGGCAAGCTTGCGGCCTATCGGGACTGGCTCGACTACATCTAGGCGCCAGCGCTTGGCCCCTAACGAGTAGCTGTTAGCCTTTCTTGTTCGTCCTGGACCGAGCAGCAGCCTCGGTTTTTTTGTGCCCTATAGAACGGGGCGCATCTGGAAGGCATCACATGAGCGACAAGACAATCGTGACATCGACTCTGGTCGACAACACGCACATCAAGCAGATCGCTGCCTTGAAGAAGCCTTCGCAGCTGAAACAAGAGATCCCCAACGATGCCCAGGACCTGGTTGCCGACACCCGTCGGGAGGTCGCCGACGTTCTTCATGCACAGGACTCGAAACGATTGATGGTCGTGGTTGGTCCTTGTTCGATTCACGATGTCGAGGTGGCGGGCGAGTACGCGAGCAAGCTGATGTCGCTCAAAGAGAAGTACTCCGATGAGTTGCTCATCGTGATGCGCACGTATTTCGAGAAGCCCCGGACGAGTGTCGGCTGGACCGGACTGGTGTATGACCCCCATCTCGACGGCTCCGAAGACATTCCGACCGGTATCGAGGTCTCTCGTCGGCTATTGAAGACGATCAACGACATGGGTATGCCGTGTGCCGTCGAGCTCCTCGACCCGATCACACCCCAGTACTTCGCCGACTTCGTGTCATGGGCAGCCATCGGTGCTCGAACCGTCGAGAGCCAGGTTCACCGCCAGCTCGCCAGTGGCATGTCGACACCGGTTGGCTTCAAGAACTCCACCGATGGACGGATCGATGTGGCGGTGAACGCCATGACCGCGGCCGAAAGGCCCCACAGCTTCTTCAGTGTGAACTTCGAAGGCGAGCTGGCCATGGTGCGGACCAACGGCAACCCCGACACCCATCTGGTATTACGAGGAGGGGTGGGCGGGCCCAACTATCACGCCGACGCCGTGAACGATGCGGTGAACCGGGGTCGATCCAACGGGATTCGACGCCCGGTGATGGTTGATTGCTCCCATGCCAATTCCGGAAGAGACCATCGTCGCCAGCCCATCGTTGCCGCCGATGTGCTCCAACAGTTCGCGTCTGGCCAGTCCGGAATCATGGGGCTGATGGTTGAGAGTCACATCAACGCTGGACGTCAGGACTGGGCTCCCGAGGTCAAGCTCGACCACGGGGTCTCCATCACCGACGCCTGCATCGGCTGGGAAGACACAGAGCTCCTGCTGGAACACGCGGCGCGCAGCACCGCCAAGGTGTCCTGAGGCTCACTGGGGACGGATAACGGCTAGGTACTCCCGACCCTTTTCCATGAGAGCCAGGAAGGCACTCTCGTCTCCCGCTTCGACGAGCTTGCGCAGATTGCCGACGGCCTCCGACAGCGCGCTGAGGGACTCGCCGCCGTAGTCGTTCAGCGACTGGATCTCGAAGTAGAGATGTGGGTTCTCGGCCACCACCCGGCCCGTTACCTCCAATTGGCTGTCGAACGTTGTGCTGGACAGCTGCGCAAGCGTGGGGGCGTCCTCACCACTTTCGGCCAGAGCGGCGGCGAAAGCGATGCTGAGGGCGTGGGAGAGGCCGAGCACGTAGGCGATCAACCGGTCGTGACTGTCGAGATCCATGTCCACCTGGATCGCCATCGTCGAGGCGAAGAGCTCCCGAGCCTGTTGGGTCGCTTGTGGTACGCCGACGTCCACGAACACAACATGGCGGCCCGACAGCAGCTCGGTGGCGGGACCGAACATGGGATGTAGCGACGTCACCCGGGCGCCCGCCGTCACGAGGGCGGTGAGGGCACCTCGCAGCGGGCTCTTGAGCGAGCCGATGTCGAACACGAGGCCGGAAGGCGGATTCTGGGCCATGGTGGCAAGGATCTCCTCCGACTGTCGCAGCTGGGCCGCCACTACCACGATGTCGTGGTTCAGGTCGACGTCTTGCCAATTGGCATAGTGGGAGAACCCTTCCAGCGCTCCTGCCGGGTCGGCCACCTCGACGTCGAAGCCCTGCGATGCCAGGAAACGGACGAACCAGGAGCCCATCTGCCCCCGGCCTCCGATGACCATGACTCGTTTGCCATGGCCGCTGCTTGTGGCAGCTACCCGCTCTTGTTCCTGCGTTGTGAGAGACCCCCTGATGAGCTGCAGCATCACCTGTTCGGCCAAATCGGGCGCCAACCCCAGCTCCACGGCAACCGCTCGCGACAGCTCGACCACATCGCGCTCACGGTCGAAGTCCCGGGTCGGGATGGCGGCCTCTCGTTTCAAGTTGCCGATCTCGGATACGAGCTGCTGGCGCTGGGCGATCGCCTCCAACACTCGGCGATCTAGTGCGTCGAGCTGGCTGCGGAGCTCGTCGAGTCCCGGGGGGCCGCCGGGTTCGGAGGGCGTCATACGGCAGGAAGGAAGGAAGGGCGGGTCGCCTCGAACTCGTCGATGGCGGCGGCGTGGCGCAGCGTTAGGCCTATCTCATCAAGCCCGTTCACCAACATGTGCTTGGCGAAGGCGTCGACATCGAATGAATGGGTCTCACCCGCAGCGGTGACGGTCTGCGCTTCGAGGTCGACCACCACCTCGGCGTCGGGAGCGGTGCTCGCCAACTCCAGCAGTGAATCGACCACCTGTTGGGGAAGCTCTACCGGCAGCAGGCCGGTCTTGTAGCAGTTGGAACGGAATATGTCACCAAGGGACGGGGCGATCACTGCCTGAAAGCCCCAATCCGCCAGCGCCCATGGGGCATGCTCGCGTGACGATCCGGTTCCGAAGTCGGGCCCGGCCACCAGCACCGTTGCGTCCTGATACTCGGGACGATTCAGCACGAACCCGGGGTCGAGTTCTCCCTCGACGTCGTGGGCCCAGTCGTAGAACAAGAACTCGCCGAAGCCGCTGCGCTCGATGCGCTTGAGGAACTGCTTGGGGATGATCTGGTCGGTATCCACCTGAGCCCGAGGAAGCGGCGCCATTGTTCCGGTGATGACGGTGACGGGTTGCATCACTCCCACTCTCTCACATCGACCAGGTGGCCGGCGATGGCTGCTGCTGCGGCCATGGGCGGGCTGACCAGGTGAGTGCGTCCGCCCTGGCCCTGGCGACCTTCGAAGTTGCGGTTGGAGGTCGAGGCACACCGCTCGCCGGGGGCCAGGATGTCGGGGTTCATCCCGAGGCACATCGAGCATCCCGGTTCCCTCCACTCGAATCCAGCCTCGGTGAACACCTTGTCCAATCCCTCGGCCTCTGCCTCTTCTTTCACCAGGCCCGAACCGGGCACCACCATGGCTGAGACATTGGGGTGAACCTTGTGGCCTTTGACCATCGCAGCTGCGGCCCGCAGGTCGCCGATGCGGGCATTGGTGCACGAGCCGATGAACACTCGATCGAGCATGATCTCGGTCATCGGGGTGCCGGCTTCGATCGCCATGTAGGCAAGGGCTCGCTTGGCGGCCTCGCGTAGGTGAGGGTTGTCGAAGCTCTCCGGGGTCGGCACCTGGGAGGTGACGGGCACCGCCTGAGCGGGATTGGTGCCCCAGGTAACGAAAGGAGCGAGAGCGGCAGCGTCGACCACCACCTCGGAGTCGAACTCGGCGCCTTCGTCTGTCGGCAATGTTCGCCAGAAGGTCACCGCCTCATCCCATGCCGCCCCGGTGGGGGCGTAGGGGCGGCCCTCGATGTAGGCGAAGGTTGTGTCGTCGGGAGCGATTAGGCCGGCACGGGCCCCGGCCTCGATGGACATGTTGCACACCGTCATCCGCTCTTCCATCGTGAGCGCCTCAATGGCGGGGCCGCGGTACTCGATGACATGGCCGGCGCCGCCGCCCACGCCGATCTGAGCGATGATTCCCATCACCAGATCCTTGGCCGTCACCCCGTTTGGCAGCCGGCCTTCGATCGTCACGGCCATGGAACGCGCCTTGCGTTGACGGATGGTCTGGGTGGCGAGGACGTGTTCTACCTCCGAGGTGCCGATGCCGAAGGCGAGGGCGCCGAACGCACCGTGGGTGGAAGTGTGGCTGTCGCCGCACACGATGGTGGTGCCCGGTTGGGTGACGCCTTGCTCGGGGCCGATGACGTGGACGATGCCGTTGCGGCGATCGTCTGGGCCGAACAAAGTGATGCCGGCTTCGGCGCAGTTGGCGATGAGGGTCTCCACCTGTTGGCGCGACAGTGGATCGGTGATTCCCAGGGCGCGGTCGATGGTCGGGGTGCCGTGGTCGGCAGTGGCCAGGGTGAGGTCGGGTCGACGCACCTTTCGCCCGGCCATCTTCAGTCCCTCGAAGGCTTGTGGGGAGGTGACCTCGTGCACCAGATGGAGGTCCACGAATAGAAGATCCGGCTCGTCGCCCCCGGGTACCACGACATGGCGGTCCCAGACCTTGTCGAACAGAGTGCGAGGCTGGGTCACCGAGCCACCAGCTCGACGACACGATCTCCCACCTCTGAGGTGGTCATGCCCATGGCGCCAGCATCGAGTGAAGACAGCTCGCCGGCCACCCGGGCGACGGCAGCGTCGATGACAGCTCCTGCCTGGGGTTGGCCGTTATGGGTCAACAGCATCCCGGCCGCTCCGATCGACGCCAATGGGTTGATCTTTCCTTTGCCGGCAACGTCGGGAGCGGTGCCCCCGATCGGCTCGAACATCGACACCCCCTCCGGGTTGAGGTTGGCGCCTACGGCCACCCCGAGGCCCCCTTGGATCGCTGCGCCGAGGTCGGTGATGATGTCGCCGAACAGGTTGTCGGCGACGATGACATCGAAACGTTCGGGGGCCAGCACCATCCACAAGCACACCGCGTCGACGTGGGCGTAGGCGGTGGTGACGTCGGGGTACTCGGCCGCGACCTCATCGAACACGCGCTGCCAAAGGTCCTGGGCGTACATCAAGATGTTGGTCTTGCCACACATCGTCAGGTGGCGGCGGGGGCGGGTTAGAGCCAATTCGAATGCGAATCTGATGCAGCGCTCGACCCCGTGACGGGTGTTGACCGACTCCTCGATGGCAACCTCGTCGGCTGTGCCGTGATGGGCGAAACTCCCCCGGCCGCTGTAGAGGCCTTCGCTGTTCTCCCGCACAACGACGAAATCGATGTCTTCGTGGTTCTTGTCGCGCAGCGGGCCGCGCACCCCTGGGTAAAGCTTGATCGGGCGCAGGTTGATGTACTGACCCAGGTCGCGGCGCAGCCGGACGATTATTCCTCGCTCCAAGATGCCGGGAGCAACGTCGGGGTGCCCGACCGCTCCGAACAGGATGGCGTCCACTTCGCTGAGCGACTTGAGTTCGGCGTCTGGCAGCACCTCGCCGGTGCGGATGTAGCGGTCGCCGCCGAGCTCGTGGTACTCGTAGTCGATGTCGATTCCGAATCGAGCGGCTACGGCGTCGAGCACCTTGGTGGCTTCCGCCACCACCTCGGGCCCGGTGCCATCGCCGGGGATTACTGCAACACGCATCTACGCCGCCGTTGAGATCTGGTGGAGTGCGGCGGCGAAGGCCCGCACCGACCCGGTCACCACGTCGTCGTCGATTCCGTGGCCGAAGTAGGTGTGTCCCTCCGCCTGGACGCTGGCGGTGACGCGGGCTCGGACCCCGTCATCTTCTTGGGCCGGGCGCACGCTGTAACTGACGAGGGCGGCCTCGACGTCGGCAACGCGTCGGTAGGCGGCAAAGGCCGATTGCACCTCGGGATACGGCTCGTCGTCGTATTCGAGGGTTATCCCTCTGGCCTCCACTCGCACCTGGGGCCTGGGCTTGACTGCCTTGCCACCAGTCACTTCCTGCGATATCTGGCGTGCAACTTGGTCAACTGTCATCGTGGCCATTGGTCCTCCCATCAGTTCCCGAGTTCGACGATATCGCTGTCGGAGACAGAGATGCCCTGGTCGGCCAGCTCCTTGAAGCGAGCGAAGGCGCGGGACAAGGCCTCGTCGTCGACTTCGACGCCCTGGCGGTCGAACACTTGGCGCAACGCTGCCCTGCCGGAATGCTTGCCCAACACGATCTTCGAGCCTTCCTGGCCGACGGCGTGGGGATCCATGATCTCGTAGGTGGTGCGCTCCTTGATCACGCCGTCCTGGTGGATCCCCGACTCGTGAGCGAAGGCATTGCGACCAACTACCGCCTTGTTGTATTGGATGGGATAGCCGCTCAGCTCCGACACCATCTGGCTAGTGGCATAGAGCTCACGGGTGTCTACCCCTGTCTCGACACCGAAGTGGTCCGAGCGCACGTTCAGCGCCATGACCACCTCTTCTATCGAGGTGTTGCCGGCGCGCTCTCCGATGCCGTTGATGGCGCCCTCTATCTGGCGGGCTCCGGCCTCGATGGCCGCCAGCGAGTTGGCCACTGCCATGCCCAGATCGTTGTGGCAGTGGGCGGAAACGACGATGTCGTCGCGGTCCCCAACCACCTCGGTCATCGTCCGTCGGATGAGAGCTCCGAAGTCGGCCGGCATGGCGAACCCGCAGGTGTCGGCGATGTTGATGGTGGTTGCTCCGGCGTCAACCGCCAGACCGCACACCTCCATCACGAAATCGGGATCGGAGCGGGTGGCATCTTCCGGCGAGAACTCGATGTCATCGCAATGCTCCCGAGCCCGGGCCACACCTTCCTTGATGGCCACCCGCACCTGGTCGGGGGTCATCCCGAACTTGATCTTCATGTGAAGGGCCGAAGTGGCCATGAACACGTGGATGCGACGTTTCTCGGCGTCGCTCACTGCCTCGGCCGCTCTATCTATGTCGCCAGGTAGGGCACGGGCCAGGCCTGCGATGGTTGGGCCTTGCACTTCTCGGGCCACCCGCTGCACAGCAGCGAAGTCGCCCTCCGATGCAATGGGGAATCCTGCCTCGATTATGTCCACCCCAAGGGCGGCCAGCTGGTGGCCAATGGCGATCTTGTCATCGGGGCCGAACGTGATGCCCGGTGACTGTTCGCCATCCCTCAGGGTGGTGTCGAATACTCGTACTTTCATTTCTTGGTCTCCTGTTGTGTTTCGCACCATGGGGCGCTCGCGGTTGGTTGCTTGGCGTGAGGGCCGGGTCAGCCGAAGTGGCTGCCCGGCCGGGTAAGCGCCAGGGGCTCCAGCAACAGGAGAGGGGAAGTCATGCGGGTGGGCTCTTCGGT
>JAOTWH010000157.1 GCA_029863035.1 Acidimicrobiia bacterium
CCGGGCCACGCCTTCCTTGATGGCCACCCGCACCTGGTCGGGGGTCATCCCGAACTTGATCTTCATGTGTAGGGCCGAAGTGGCCATGAACACGTGGATGCGACGTTTCTCGGCGTCGCTCACTGCCTCGGCCGCTCTATCTATGTCGCCAGGTAGGGCGCGGGCCAGGCCTGCGATGGTTGGGCCTTGCACTTCTCGGGCCACCCGCTGCACAGCGGCGAAGTCGCCCTCCGATGCAATGGGGAATCCTGCCTCGATTATGTCCACCCCAAGGGCGGCCAGCTGGTGGCCGATGGCGATCTTGTCATCGGGGCTGAACGTGATGCCCGGTGACTGTTCGCCATCCCTCAGGGTGGTGTCGAATACTCGTACTTTCATTTCTGGGTCTCCTGTTGTGTTTTTGCGCCATGGGGCGCTCGCGGTTGGTTGCTTGGCGTGAGGGCCGGGTCAGCCGAAGTGGCTGCCCGGCCGGGTAAGCGCCAGGGGCTCCAGCAACAGGAGAGGGGAAGTCATGCGGGTGGGCTCTTCGGTTCCAGGAAGGGCATCAGCGAACGAAGGTGAGCGCCGACTTCCTCGACGGGATGAGCTGCGTCCTGAGCGCGGTATTTCGCCAGGTTGGGGGCTCCGTTGCGATGCTCGGCCATCCATTCCTTGGCGAACTCACCAGATTGGATTTCGGCCAAGATCCTGCGCATCTCGGCACGGGTCTCATCGTTGATGATGCGCGGGCCACGCGTGAAGTCGCCGTATTCGGCCGTGTCGGACACCGAATAGCGCATCCAGGAAAGGCCGCCTTCGAACAGTAGGTCGACGATGAGCTTCAGTTCGTGCAGGCACTCGAAGTAGGCAGACTCGGGGGCGTAGCCGGCCTCGACCAGGGTCTCGAACGACGCCTTGATCAGCTCCGACACTCCGCCGCACAGGATCACCTGTTCGCCGAACAGGTCGGTCTCGGTCTCTTCGCGGAAAGTCGTTTGCAGCACGCCTGCTCTGGTGGAGCCAATGGCGTCGGCATATGACACGGCCAGCTCCATTGCCTTGCCGGAGGCGTCCTGGTCGACCGCCACCAATGCCGGGACGCCGCTGCCCTGCTGGTAGGAACGGCGCACCAGGTGGCCAGGGCTCTTGGGTGCGACCATCGCCACGTCGACGCTGTCGGGGGGCTCGATCTCACCGAAGTGGATGTTGAAACCGTGGGCGAAGAACAGGGCATCTCCCGGCGCCAGGTTGGGAGCTATCTCTTCTTTGTATACATCGCCCATGTTCTGGTCGGGCACCAGCATCATCACCAGGTCGGCCCACTTGGCTGCCTCGGCCGGCGACTTCACCGTCAGTCCCTCGGCTTCGGCCTCGGAGCGAGATGACGAACCGTCGCGCAGCCCGACCACCACCTCAACTCCAGACTCCTTCAGGTTGAGGGCATGGGCATGGCCCTGGCTGCCGTAGCCGATGACCGCCACCTTGCGAGCCTTGATCAACTGGGGATCGGCGTCGGCGTGGTAGTAGATCTCAACGGTCATTGATCGCTCCTCAGTTCTTCGCCAGGGCGTTGGATTTGGTGCCGCGGGCCAAAGCCACCCGACCGGACTTGACGAGATCGACCACTCCGTAGTGGTCGATCAGCTTCAGGAAATCGGCGACGCGAGACGGGTGGTCGCATAGCTCGAACGTGATCGAATTGGCGCCGACGTCGAGTGTGGTTGCTCCGAAGACCTCGGCAGCATCTCGCACCTCGCGTCGAGCGTCGGCATCGGCCGACACCCTCACCAACAGAACCTCGCGCTCTAGCGAATCGTCTGGGTCGAGCTCGGAGATCTTGAGGACGTTGATCAGCTTGTGCAGCTGTTTGGTCACCTGTTCCACCTCAACATCGTCAACTACCAGTGTGATCTTGGACAGCCCTGGTGTGTGCAAAGGCCCAACTGTCAGGGATCGGATGTTGAACCCGCGTCTGGCGCACAACGACGCCACTCGGGCCAGCACTCCCGGCTTGTCTTCGACGGTGACCGACAGGGTGTGCCTCATTGCAGGTCCTCCGGTCCGAGGAGAATGTTGTCGCACGAGCCGCCGGCCGGAACCATCGGCCACACCATCTCTTCTGGGTCGGTTCTGACCTCCAACAGCACCGGACGATCATTCACGCCCAACATCTTTTGAATGGCTGGACCTACCTCGGCCGGGGTCTCAGCCAGCAGACCCATCCACCCGGTTGCCTCCGCCAGGGCTGAGTAGTCGGGGAATCCGGAGTCGAGGTCGACAGCCGAGTAGCGCCCTCCGTAGAAGAGGGTCTGCCATTGGCGGACCATGCCGTGGCCGCCGTTGTTGATGAGAACCACCTTCACCGGCACCTTCTCGCTGGAGGCGGTTACGAGCTCCTGGGAGGTCATCTGGAACGAGCCGTCGCCGTCGATGGCAACGACCAGCTCGTCGGGGCTGCCCACCTTGGCGCCGATGGCGGCGGGGACCGCGAAGCCCATTGTTCCCAGGCCGCCAGAGTTGATCCAGGTGCGCGGCTTAGAGAAATTCCAGAACTGGCTGGCCCACATCTGGTGCTGGCCAACGCCGGACACAACGATGGCTTTGCCGCCGGTTGCCTCAAGCAGTTGCTCCACCACGAACTGCGCCTTGATGAGACCCTTCTCCGACTGCTCGTAGTGCAGCGGGTGCTCATCCTGCCAGTCGGCAACGGTCTTGAGCCAGGGGGAACGGTCCGGGCGAGGTGAGTTGTCGAGGCGCTTGGACAGCTCGACGTTGAGCTGGTTGAGCACGGCTTTGGCGTCGCCAACGATTGGCACGTCGGGGGTGCGAACCTTTCCGATCTCGGCCGGGTCGACGTCGACATGGATGACCTTGGCTCCCGTGGCGAAGGTGGCCGGGTCGCCGGTGACCCGATCGTCGAAACGGGTGCCGAGCGCCACCAACAGGTCGGACTTCTGTAGCGCGGTAACGGCGGTGTAGGTGCCGTGCATACCGGGCATACCCATCGCCAGGGGATGGGAATCCGGGAACGCCCCTCGCGCCATGAGGGTGGTGGTCACCGGGACTTGAGATGCCTCGGCGAAGGCCAACAGTTCGGCATGGGCCTCCGCCGCGATCACGCCGCCACCAACGTAGAGCACTGGGCGTTCGGCGCTCATCAGCAGGTCGATGGCCTGACGGATCTGGAGGGGGTGGCCGGTCGACGTGGGCTTGTAACCGGGCATGTCGGTTGGTTTGGGGTCGTGCCATTCGGTTTCTGCAACCAGGATGTCCTTCGGAATGTCGACGAGCACCGGGCCGCGTCGCCCAGTCGATGCGAGGTGGAAGGCCTCGTGGAGGACGTCGGGGATCTCGTCGGCACTGGTGACCAGGTAGGTGTGCTTGGTGCAATGCATCGCCATCCCAGTGGTCGATGCCTCCTGGAAGGCGTCGTTGCCAATCGACGTGCTTGCTACCTGTCCGGTGATGGCAACCAGCGGTACAGAGTCCATCAGGGCGTCTTGCAGCGGCGTCATGATGTTGGTGGCAGCCGGTCCCGAGGTTGCGATCACCACACCTACTCGGCCGGTGGCGTGGGCGTAGCCCTCGGCCATGTGACCGGCGCCCTGCTCATGCCTGGCGAGTACGTGGCGAATGGGGCTGGCCAGCAAAGGGTCGTAGGCGGGAAGGATGGCACCACCCGGCACGCCGAACACGACATCGACACCCTCGAACTCGAGGGCTCTGATAAGTGATTGGGCTCCGGTGAATGTTTCCATATGGCCTTCCGGGTAGGTGATTCCTGGGTACAAAAAAACCCTCCGGCCTGGTGGTGGAGGGTTGCGCATCCGCGTGTAGGTAGACGAATGCGCTACATAAGAATCAGTACGAGGGTGTTGGCGGGATTTGACATGAGCAAGGGAGTATCGGGCGTCTAACGCGACTTGTCAACACCACAGATACTGGAAAATTGTAGGCGGCTAAAGGGGCCCAGAAACGGCCTGTTTAGGATGCGGTGGTGACCAGGAAGATCCACTCCGACGACGTGACCCGATTCCCAGAGGCGGCCGCCTCGCGGGCGATGCTGCGGGCGGTTGGCCTAACGGATGAAGACTTCGACAAGGCGCAGGTGGGCGTGGTGTCGGCCGGAAACGAGGTCACCCCATGCAACACCAGCGGCCCCCGTCTGGCTGCCAAAGCCAAGGAGGGTGTGGCGCAGGCGGGAGGCGTTGGTCTGACCTTCGCCACCATCGCGGTTTCCGATGGCATCTCGATGGGCACCGAGGGGATGCGCGCTTCGCTCGTATCGCGTGAGGTGATCGCCGATTCGGTTGAGCTCGTGATGCATGCCGAGCGGTTCGACGCCCTGGTGGCGATAGCCGGATGCGACAAGTCACTTCCTGGGATGTTGATGGCTGCCGCTCGGACCAATGTCCCTTCGGTGTTCCTCTACGGCGGCACGATCATGCCGGGGCGGTGGCGCGATCGTGACATCTCCATCGTTGAGGTGTTCGAAGGGATCGGCGCACACTCGGAAGGCAAGCTCACCGACGAGGAACTGCTCGAGCTGGAACGAGCCGCCTGCCCAGGTGAGGGCTCTTGCGCCGGCATGTTCACCGCCAACACAATGGCCTCGGTCGGCGAAGCGTTGGGCATGTCACTGCCGGCCAGCGCCTCGGTGCCCGCCATCGACCCCAGGTTGGAGGACTTCGCACAAGCTTCGGGCAGCGCAGTGATGGACTTGCTGGAGCTCAACCTGCGCCCCCGCCAGATCATGACGAAAGAAGCTTTCGAGAACGCCATCACCGTGGTGATGGCATTGGGTGGCTCAACCAACGCAGTGCTTCATCTGCTGGCCATAGCGCACGAGGCGGAAGTCGAATTGACGCTGGAGGACTTCGACCGGGTGAGCCAACGCACGCCCCACGTTGGCGACCTTCGGCCCTTTGGGCGGTACCACATGGTCGACCTCGATCGCATCGGGGGCGTGCCGGTGGTGTTGCGCGCCTTGCTGGACGAAGGCCTGCTGGTGGGTGACGTGCCAACGGTCACCGGCAAGACGATGGCGGAGAACCTTGCTGGCGTTTCGTTCCCAACGGATCAGGACGTGGTCCGTCCTCTGGCCAGCCCGCTTGGCGAGGACGGGGGCATCGCCGTGTTGCGAGGGTCATTGGCCCCGGGGGGAGCCGTGGTCAAGGTCGCCGGCATTCCTCAAACCGTGTTCGAAGGGCCAGCCCGGGTCTTC
>JAOTWH010000158.1 GCA_029863035.1 Acidimicrobiia bacterium
GGCACCGTCTTCTTGATTCTTGCGGTCGCCGCTGGCTTCGGAGCTGGGTACTACTTCCGTAGGTCGTAGCTTCCACGAGCAGGGCCGGTCTACCTGGATCATCGATCTGCCGCCCAATCGCTCGTATCTCAAAGCGCCCGAGATCGGCACGTCTGCGCTCGGTTATGCGGGCGATCCTCTAGGAACATTCGTGAGCCGTCGCCACTCTGCGTAGAGGTGTAGGGTCCCCGAAGCGCTGGACCTGAGTAGGACTCCATGAGACGTTTGTTGAGCTTGGCGATGATCGCGGCAGTGTTGGTGGTGGTGATACCGGTGGGATCAGCTGTGGCGGCGGACCCACCACGTGTTAGTCACAACAGGGAGCCAGACTCGTGATACCCCCAGAGGTCCAACATCCCCTCGTCATCGAACATCTCACCAAGCGGTACGGCGACCACACCGTCGTCGACGACCTCAGCTTCACAGTCGAACCGGGCAGAGTCACCGGGTTTCTCGGCCCCAACGGATCTGGCAAATCCACCACGATGAAGATGATGCTCGATCTCGCCACCGCTGATCGCGGGCGGGCAACGATCGGCGGACAGCGCTATCGGGAACTGGAGGATCCGGCCCGCACGGTCGGCGCAATGATCGAGTCCGACGCCTTCCACCCCGGCCGAAGCGGCCGCAACCATCTGCGAATTCTGGCCGACGCAACCGGCATCCCCCATCGCCGGGTCGATGAGATCCTCGAAGAAGTCGGCCTGACCGACGCCGCTCGCCGCCACGCAGGCGCCTACTCCCTTGGTATGCGGCAACGTCTCGGACTCGCCACTGCCCTTCTCGGTGGGCCGCCGGTTCTTATCCTCGACGAACCAGGGAACGGCCTCGACCCGGAAGGCATCCGGACTCTTCGCGATCGGCTCCGGGCCCAAGCCTCCGGCGGTGGCACCGTGTTCGTGTCGAGCCATCTCCTGGCCGAAGTCGAACAGCTCACCGACGACGTCATTGTCATCAACGACGGCCGGCTCGTCACACAGGGATCACTGGCCGAGCTCCAACGGGCCGCATCGCTGGTGCGGACCACCGACCCAGGGCGACTCGCTGTCGTGCTCGAACAGGCCGGCGCAGCCACCGAGGCTCACGGTCCCGACAGCCTCATCGTTCGGGGTATGCCAATCGACGAAATCGGCGAGCGAGCCTTCACCACCGGGATCGCCCTCCACGAACTCTCACCGCAGGCAGGATCACTCGAAGAGCTCTTCCTCAACTGGACCACCACCCCATCTGTCGACCAGGAGGCCATCCAGCGATGACCATGACCCGACTCATCCGATCTGAGCTCCGCAAGCTCACCACCACCAAGATGCCCTGGGCCTTCCTCGCCGTGCTCGCCGTACTCGCGGGCATCAACGCAATCGCCGTCATCGCAGGGACCGACATGGACGGCAGCAAAGCGTTCATCGCCACCGAAGCCGACCAACAGTCCCTCATGGCGTTCGCCGCCAACGCACTAGCGATCGCCGGGCTGTTCGGCGCCATCGGCGTAGCCCGCGAATATGGACACCACACCGTCGTCCCCACCTTCCTCGCCTCACCTCGGAGATATCGAGCAGTGCTCGCCCAACTCGGTGCCATTGCCGTCAGCGGTGGGGTCCTCGGCCTCGTCGGCGCCGGACTCACCGCCGCCGCCGTCGCCTTCTCCCTACCGACCACCGACTACGGCTTCCTCGTCTCGGCCGGCAATGTGACCCAGGTACTCGCCGCCTCGGCGTTCGCTGGAGCCGCTGGAGCCGTCCTCGGCGCCGGGATTGGTTCTCTAGTGCGCAATGTTGGCGGAGCTGTCACCGGGGCAGTACTCGCCCTGTTCATTGCGCCACCGCTCGTCGTGCAGCTGGCCAGCGACACCGCATCGTGGATGCCCAGCATCCTCGCCAACGTCGTCTCCGGCGTTGGCAACGAAGTCAGCCAACCCGCCGCCGTCGCCGCAATCGCCGCCTGGGCAGTCGTCCCCGCCGCCATCGGCTTGATCGCCGTCCAACGCCGAGACGTCGTCTAACCCCAACGCTGACAGCGACCGACCCGAGTCCACAGCCTGGCACACCAGGGCGTGACCTCGGCTGAGCCGACACCACTCTGCGTAGAGGTGTAGGTTCGAGACCATCGACCCCCAAAGGGGGTCATCTGGGAAAGGGGAGGTTTCGGGATGCGATATCGAAGACTTCTCGGGGCGTTGATCGCCATCGTGATGTTGATGGCCTTTGCGGCTCCGGTGAACGCTGTGCCGAAGAGCGGAGAGACGGGCAACAAGTTTGTCGTTTCCTTTGCTGACCCACCCGAGGTCGTGGACTGCGAAGGAGGAGTTGAACTCTCCGTCACTTTTGAAGGGTGGATTCAGTTCCAAAACGCCGACGGATTCAAAGGTGAGAACAACCGGAATCTAGAACTCACCGTGTATCACATCAATGGGACCTACTCCAACGCCGACGGTGACACCTGGGTCTGGCGAGACCGTGGACCCGACCATGTCTACATCGACAATGATGGACTTTTGATCCTCACCATCACTGGCCGGTCGGAGGTCAACATCATCGGACACCTCGTGATCAACCTCGACACCTTCGAGATTGTTCGTCAAGCGGGTCAGAACCCGTTCGGCGGTGACCCGTTCGAGAATACGCCGGACGACTTCGCGTGCGAGACGCTCGGCGGCTAGCGCCGTAGGACCACGAAAGGGACCCCTCGCTCCGGCGGGGGTCCCTTTTCGCGTCTAGTCCTCTAATAACATTCGTGAACCCTGGCACACCTGGGCGTGACCTCGCCAGGGTCAGATGGAAGATGCCTCCAAATGACCGAAGCCTCTGGCTGAATTGCCCTGAATTGCCCTGAATGGGCCACCCTTGGTGCAAGAGAGGGGAGAGGAGGTTCCTAATGCGCAAGCTCATGTTGCTGGTGCTTGTCGTGGTGTTGTTGGGGTTAGCGGCTGTACCGGTCACGGCCGGATCGGATCGGCCGTTCAAGGCAAAGGCGGACTTGGTGTCGTCGATCGGACCCGTGCCGAATCCCCAATGCGGCGATCCCGCGGCGGGATTTCTCGGTGTAGAGGAGGTATGGGAGGGGACCGGGACCCATCTCGGCCGGTTCCACGAGTTCAGCACCCTGTGTCTCGATGTCAGAGATTTCAATCCACCGACACAGCCCCTGACTCCTTTCAAGGTGTACGGGAAGTCCGTCGCCGCCAACGGTGACGAACTCACCTTCTTCGCGGAAGGGATCTTCAACGTACTTACCTGCGAAATCACCGGTGGAGGGTTCGAATTTACTGGAGGAACGGGGAGATTCCAGTCGGTGGAGGGATCTGGAACGACTGCCTTCGTGCGCGACTCGCAATGCAACGCCTCGGCATTGCGCCACACGGGCGTGATCTCCTATTGATGCTGGAGGGTTGTTGGATTCAAGAAGTCCGTCATTGAGCCACCTGTCTGAAAGCCCGAAGAACAAATAAGCACGCCCAACCTTTCCCGAAAAGGCGTACAAGATGGAAGCGGCCTAGGCAGGTCCAGGCTCACCCTCGAATATTCTTCGATGCCGATAAGTCCCCTCCCCCGGCTGTCTAGGCAAGCGGTGAAACTGGCACACCGGGGCGTGGCCTCGCCTGAGGGCAAAGCACTCATCGCGGTCGCTGCACCGCGCACCGCAGAGTGGTCGTTCGGCTCTAGCGGAGTGAGCACGGGTGGTGCCACCCTCACGACAAGTCGCTACGGGGAGGAGTAGACGATGAAGCGACTACTACTAATCGTGTTGGTGGTGGCCCTGATGATGTTGGGCTTGATGCCCGCAGGTGCGCAGGCAAAGAAGCCGTTGGACGTGGACTGCGACCTGCTCGCGACCACCATTACGAACGTGTCTGACGACACCGGCCTCTTCGCCGATGTTTCTGTGGGTCAACTTTTGCACGCAGCCAAGAAGGATCCTGTCGTGTTCCCGCTACTGAACGGTCTGCTCTTTGCATACTCTGGCGAGGTGATCAGCTTTGACTCTGTCTCACAGGGGGTGACCACCATCGCTAAGTGCGGCCTCGTTAAGCATCTGATTGATGCGTGATTCAGCGCGACTGGCGATCAGACGCTATGAACGGGACCCCTGCTCCGGCGGGGGTCCCTTCGGTGCCACCGAATACTGAAATCGCGGGATTGCCACGCAGGCCCTCAGCCTCCTCACCCCGTACGCCTTTGCGACTTTCGACCTTCGTAGGTTGCAGGCCTCGGTGTTCGGCTGGAATCCGGCTTCAGGTCGAGTTCTCGAGAAGTGTTGATACGTGTTCGAAGGGCGACTACGTGGCGCTGTCCTTAAGGAGGACGAGGTCACTGATGAGACTCTGGTATGGATTAGAGCGACCAGACGACCTCTAGGCATCAGTTTCGCGCGCCCTCTAGGAACATTCGTCAACCCTGGGACACCGGGGCGTGGCCTCGCCTGAGCCGACACCACTCGGCGTTCGCCACTCAGCCTGCCGCGCGGACGGATTCTGATCCGCCGCTGTCCAGCCGACTCATTCCCGCTCCTGAGCCTTCCACGTCCGTAGGCCGCTAGGTCATAGTCCACTCATCGTGAAGCGGATACATTCGCGGCAAGGAGAGGAGAAGCACATGAGGAGAAGGTTGCGAGCAATGAGGAGAAGGCTGCGAGCAATTGTGGTCGGGGTGTGGATTATCGCTGTGGCCTTGACGGCGATTGCCACGTCGGCGGTCTACTCGACATTCATTGGCAGGCATTGAAGCCGACTCATTCCCCCTTCTGAGCCTCCCTCCCTACTGACAAATCTGGTTACGGGGCCAGGGAGGGCTTACGCCTCGTCAGCGGCTAAGTAACAGGCGAGCGACGAACGGGACCCCTGCTCCGGCGGGGGTCCCTCGCGTCTCTCTCTAGGGATATTCGTGAACCCTGGCACACCTGGGCGTGACCTCGCCTGAGCCGACATCCCGAGTCCCCGTGTCGGATGGCGACTGCCCATGAGTTGACGGCCTTCCAGATGCCCCCAATAGCCCTAAGCCTCTGGCGGAACGCCCAAGACGTGCCTACCCTCACAACCGAGTACCACCCTCACAACCGAGTCGCTACGGGGAGGGGGTGAATGAAATGGCGGAGAAGACCGCACAAGAGACCCACACCACTTTCGAACTCGAACGCTCGAAGATGGAGGCGGTGAGCCGGGCGGCTCAC
>JAOTWH010000159.1 GCA_029863035.1 Acidimicrobiia bacterium
AAGATCTCGTCCGTGGAGATCGAGAGGGTGGTGGGCGACGTCGGCGGAGTGGCCGAAACTGCGGCCATCGCAGTGTCGCCACCGGAGGGCGGTCCGTCGCAGCTGGTCTTATTCGCTGTCGCGGGGGCAGGCGTGGAGCTGGAAGTCGATGAGGTGCGGGACGAAATGGCGATGGCTATCGCCCAACACCTCAACCCACTGTTCAAGCTGCACGACGTGGTGGTGGTGGACGAACTACCCCGGACCGCTTCGGCCAAGGTGATGAGAAGAGAGCTAAGGGCTCGATACACGGAAGGCGGCAGCTGATGGACTTCCCGGACGGATTCCTGTGGGGAACTTCGACTTCGGCCTATCAGATCGAAGGGGCATGGAACGAGGACGGACGCGGCGAGAGCATCTGGGATGCCTTCGCCCGAGTACCAGGCAATACCGCCAACGGCGACACCGGTGATACCGCCTGTGATCACTACCACCGCTTTCGAGACGATGTGGCCCTCATGGCGTCGCTCGGCCTGACCGCCTACCACTTCTCCATCTCCTGGCCGCGGGTCTTGCCCAACGGCCGCGGCGACATCAACCAGCGCGGCCTCGACTTCTATGACTCACTCGTGGATGAGCTGGTGGCGGCCAGCATCGCTCCTATCCCCACGCTGCACCACTGGGACCTCCCCACCGCGCTGCAAGACGGCGGCGGGTGGGCGGTGCGGGACACCGTTGATGCCTTCTGCGAGTTCGCCGCCGTGGTCAGCGATCGTATCGGAGACAGGGTCCATTCGTGGATGACTATCAACGAGCCGCGGGTGATCGTCCAGCTTGGCCACCAGACCGGCGAGTTCGCTCCCGGCCATACCGACCTGGCCGAGTCGCTGGCGGTTGGTCATCACCTGCTGTTGGCCCATGGTCGCGCCATCCCGGTGTTGAAGGAGCGCTCGGCGGCACAGGTCGGCATCGCCCTCGATCCCAATCCGGTCGTGGCCGCATCCGACCATCCGGAGGATGTGGCCGCTGCCAAGCTGCGCGATGCCATCGAGAACAGGTGGTACCTCGATCCGCTGGCCGGGATGGGATATCCCACGGATGCCGTGGCGGCGCACGGGGTTTCACTCGACTTCGTCAGGGATGGCGACTTGGAGACCATCTCTACCCCGATGGATTTCTTGGGCGTCAACTACTACCGCCGCGAGGTGGAAGGGACCCACGGCACCGCTCCACCGTTGCCGCAGACCGACATGGGCTGGGACATCTACCCCGAAGGGCTCACCGGGCAGCTGGTCCGTCTTCATCGCGAATACCCATTCGCCGCCTACTGGGTGTCGGAGAGCGGTGCGGCGTACCCGGACGAGGTGGGTCCCGATGGAACGGTCGACGACCCGTTGCGCATCGACTACCTGAAAGGGCACATCGAGGCAACTGCCGCCGCGCTCGAGCAGGGTGTCCCGGTGCTGGGCTATCTGGTGTGGTCGCTGCTCGACAACTTCGAGTGGGCTTCTGGCTACGTCAAACGGTTCGGCATTGTCCACGTCGATTTCGAAACCCAAGTGCGCACCGTCAAGGCATCTGGACACTGGTACCGAGATCTGATCAGCGGCTGACCCTCCGAAGGGTCAGCTCCCCCATCCCCCTCGCTTCGCTCGGGTACTTCCCCCGCAAGCGGGAGAAGCGAAGAGTCCGACTCTTCCCCTCCACCGCCCGAAGGGTGGGGCATTCGGTCGGGCTCGGTCGAGTCCTGCTCGGCCTCGACTGTCGCCCTCTTCTGTGTCGCCTTCGGCGACGCTCCTGTTGTAGGTGGCTGAGGGCGAAGCCCGAGGTCGGAGGGGGAGCGGGTGCGCATCACATCAGACGCGCCGGGAACCTCATCGACTGGTCCTTGCGTCATACCTCCATGAAACGATCCATTGCGATTGCGATGCTGCTGGTGGCCTCACTGGCGGTCGGTGCCAGCTCAGTCTCCGCCCTCAGCTGTGCAGAGCCGGAGCACTTCGACATGGAGGCGACCATCGCTCAGGCAGATGGTGCCGCGGTTGGGACGATCACCTCCATCTCGCAAGGCAACAAGAACGACTGGGACGAGTTCGATCTAGTCCTAACCGTGCAAGTGAGCGAGGTGTACAAGGGATCCGCTCCCCCCACGCTTTATCTGGAGCGCTTCCCAACTGTCTGGGGACCCTTCTACGAGGAGGGCCAAGAGCTCGCAATGCTCATTACCAATGATTCCGTGAGCGACGGGCAAGAGGCATTGTGCGGTCCCTGGTTCTCAGCCGACGACATGCGCCAAGCCGGCGGCGAGCCAAGCATCGCCGTAGGCGAGCCCTATCCGCCGCCCCAGCCCGCTCCCTGGAACTTCTTCGGTTTCCTCAGCGGCTTGTTCGACTTCTTCCGCTTCATCCTCACCTTCTAGATTCTTAGCCGCCCGAAGGGTCAGCTCCCCCATCCCCCTCGCTTCGCTCGGGTACTTCCCCCGCAAGCGGGAGAAGCGAAGACTCTGATTCTTTCCCTCCACCGCCCGAAGGGTGGGGGAGGCGCCGCAGTGCTCGAAGAGCACGTAGGCGGAGGGGGAGCTGATGTGCATCAGCTCTCGACGAGAAACGAGAAACGAGAACCGACTTGGAAAGTCGAGACATGAGTCAGGAACCCTTCAAATGTCAATCCAGCCCAGGAGTCAGGCGCTGGATTTGCTGGGTCGGGACGGAGCCTGGAGTCTGCGGCCGAGGTGCTCGAGCCATCTGCCGACGCCTCGGCGGATGTCGAGGGTCTCGCCGCCCGTCGCCGCCGCCAGGCGATGATGCTCGGCAAGGCGACGGTCGCGGTCTTGATTGAGCGCTGTGGCGAGTCCGATGTTGGTGAACATTTCGTTCCTCCTGAGATCGCCGAAAGCCTGTATCAAGAAAGCAAGGTGTGTTGAGGCAATATACTCTATGTACTGGCAAGAATGCAACTAATTTAATTATATTCCTGCTACAGGTTTAGATATAGGTGGTTGCTTCGAATACTATGAGCGGCCGGTAGCTCTACCCCACCACCAGAAGTAGAATCACCGAACCATGCAACTCAAGCTCAAGCGCAAAGGCGACTACACGGTGCGGGCCATGATCTCGGTGGCCCGCCACTGGGGGGTGGGGTTCCGCCAGGGGCGCCAGATCGCCGCCGAGATGGAGATCCCCTACAAGTTCTTGACCCAGATCCTGGCCGAGCTGGTCGGCAAGGGGCTCTTGGTGGCCAAACACGGGCCCGCCGGGGGCTACGCCTTGGCCCGACCTCCCACCGACATCACGCTGTTGGACGTGGTGGAAGCGGGCGAAGGCCCCGCCACCTTCAACCATTGCGTGTTGCGCGACGGTCCCTGTGATTGGGAGGAGACCTGTCCCGTCCACGACACCTGGTCCCGGGCTCAGGCCGCCCTGGCCAAAGAGCTTGCCTCGACGACGCTGGCCGATCTGGCGGGCATCGACGCCGCCATCGAGGCCGGTGGCTATCAATCCGAGGCTCCGTCCCATCGCGACAGCACCGAGCGCCACGGGGAGCGCAACTAGGACGCCCGAAGTGCTTCCATCGCCCACGGAGAGGGCTGGGCCAGCGTGACCTCAGGCGAGGTCACGGCCCGGTTTTCCAGTAGTGCTCGAGACAGACTGGCTGAACTTCAAGACGGACAGGCCCGATGGCTTTGCTCGGTCATGCATCGCTGCCTTTGACCGGAGGTAAACGCGGTCCAGGCGGGGCATTCATGCCAAGTCACACGGCAAGTCACATTTGGGGTATCTGAGGAGGTTTCCAGGAGGGGGCCGAGGGATTCTTTGTCCACGCAAATATGACAAGCTAGGACTGGCGAATCTCGTATCCCAGCTCGTCTATCCAGTCCTCCGGCTCCAGCCCCAGCCCGTCGGCGATGCGGTTGATGTAGTTGTACCACCTACCGACTGGCTCAACGGGGCATTAGCTAATCAGCCCGTCACCCCCCAGCCTGACACCCGGCCGAGTCAGGCGTGGCTGCGAAGCCGGAATACAGCTGCATCTTCCATCCGCCCCAGAACAGCTGCATTTTCAATCCCCTTGAGGCTCAAGAACTCGAACTTCCGGCGCTAGTTCCTGCGTCCGGCGCTTGAGCTGGCCGGGTTGCCCGATGATGCGACGGCGAATATCTGGCGACATTACGCAGGCTCGGCTTTGGCCCAGGTGATCCGAAACGTCCTCGATGCTCATTCCCTTAGCCATATTGGTTCCTTTCCCTAATGGAACAAGGTGTTTGACCGATGGTGGGTCCCATCAGTCCTGGTTCCTTCCTCAACAATCCCGCCGCCCGAAAGCCCGGATTCAACAGGGAGAGGTATGTGGAGGCAGCATACTCTAATAGGAAGCTAGAATACCAGTATCTAGCCGATATTAATGTGGGTTAATGGAAACTTGACCCACCACCAGTAGAGCCCCAACAATGCAACTCAAGCTCAAACGCAAAGGCGACTACACGGTTCGGGCGGCCCGTTTCATCGCTTCGTGGTACTCGGCCGCCAGCGCACCTTCCGCTTCCTCTGGGGGAATGGGAGGCACGAAGGCGCTCATTACACAAGCAACCGTTCGGCGTGGGCTTCGAAGTCGGTGGCAGGATCCAGCAGCCATTGCACGGCGAGGCCGTTGAGGGTGGCCAGCATCGATTCGGCGCGCATCTGCGCCTCTTCCGGGTCTATTCCGGAGACCTGGCGCGCTAGCGCGTCGGCGAATCGCTCCACCCTGCGCCGATGATGCGCCAGGAAGGTCTCGGCCGTGGCGCCATCGCCCAGGCCCTCTCCAACCCCCACTCGGATGTAGACCCTGGCCAGGTCGGGCTCACCGGTGATGAACTTGACGTAGGCCCCAACCAGGTCCGCCAGGCTGTCTGTGTGAACGCCTTTCGGATCTGGGTCTACAGCTTCGATTGCCTCTCGGACGACGGCCAGGATGGCTTGCTCTTTGGAGTCGAACAGGTTGTAGAAGCTGCCGGCCTGTACTCCAGCTGCCTGGCATATGGAATTGATCGTGGTTCCCTCGAGACCACGCGAGGCAAGTGAGCTGCGCACCGCGTCGAGAATCCGATCTCGGGTCTCCAAACCAACCTTGTATCGAGCCATTGTCGACCAAACCTACCTTCCTCAAGCGGTCCTCCCGCATGCCGAATAAAGGGGGGAGATTCCATCGTTATAGAACATACACTCAAATTAGAGCGTAGA
>JAOTWH010000160.1 GCA_029863035.1 Acidimicrobiia bacterium
TGCGGGAGGGGTAGGGGGAGGGTGTCAACCGCGTTCGAAGATGCTCTTCAATAACTCGTGCCGCGCAGAGGTGATGCACATCAGCTCCCCCTCCGCCTACGTGCTCTGCGAGCACTCCGGCACTCTCCCCCACCCTTCGGGCGGGAGAGGGAAAGACCGGCGACCAGCCTTCTCGTGCTCTTCCCTTCTCCCGCTTGCGGGGGAAGTACCTCGGGCCCGTCTCCTCCCCCGTAGGGGGAGGTGCTGAGCAAAGCGAGGCGGAGGGGGCTCTTGCCCGAGGCGATGGGGGAGCGGACCCTTCGGGCGGGAGAGGGAAGAATCTGTCGCTAAGCGGCTGCTAGCCCCCGCTCATCATGGTCTCGAACCCCTTCTTGGCGTTGGCCAGAGCAGCATCTAGATCTGCCAGGGGGTAGATCGAGATGGTCGACGTCTGGCCGAATGGGAAGCCCGTCATGATGGCGTCCAGCTCTTCGTGGCTGTCCACTTCGAGGAGTCCGCCCCCGCCGGGTCGGCCTGCGTACGACCATGAGTCGAGCAGCTTGCCCGATGCTCGATGCTCACTGAGCCAGGCAGTCATCATGTCCAGCATCGGCATGGCCATGTCTGGCGGCATCGGGTCGCGGCTTTCGGTCATGAGCAGAAACTTCATGTGGTCCTCCTTCTGGATGAAGTGTCTCTCGTCCGAACCTAGTCGGCGGCGGCGGGCGACTACGAGGCCGCGCCGCCGAGGCCGGCGTACGATGGGAAAACCGTGAGCGCTAGCGACACCCCTGGATTGGCCGCCAGCCTGAATCGGCTCGGCACGGAGACCGCCTTCAGCGTGTTGGCGCGGGCCAAGGAGCTGGAACGCCAGGGGCGCCACATCATCCATCTCGAGCTCGGTGAACCCGATTTCGACACCCCTCGCCATATCGGCGACGCGGCGGCTGCCGCGATCCGAGCCGGCCACACCCATTACGGCCCGACGGCCGGGTTGCCCGAGTTCCGCCAGGTGGCTGCCCAGCACCTGGCCACCACCCGCGGCATCGATGTCAGCCCCGATCAGGTGTTGGTGGGGACCGGAGCCAAGCCGTTCCTCTTCTTCACCATCTTGGCGGTGTGCGATCCCGGCGACGAGGTGATCTACCCCGACCCCGGGTTCCCTATCTACGAGTCGGCCATCCGCTGGTCGGGGGCGACGCCGGTTGCCCTGCCGCTGCGCGAAGAGCACGACTTCGCCTTCGATCTGGCAGATCTCGAGGCGCGACTATCGCCGCGCACCAAGCTGGTGATCCTCAACTCGCCCCACAACCCAACCGGAGGAGCGCTCACCCCACAGGAGACAGCCGACGCCGCCGCGCTGCTGGCCGAATCGGAGGCGTGGGTTTTGTCGGACGAGGTGTACTCGCGCCTGCTTTACGAAGGCGAGTTCGCCAGCGTCGCCTCCCACCCGGGGATGGAGGAGCGCACGGTGGTGCTCGACGGACTGTCGAAGACCTATGCGATGACGGGTTGGCGCTGCGGATATGCCGCGGTGCCCGAACCTCTGGTGGATCCGCTGGTGCGCTTCTTCGTCAACTCCACTTCGTGCGTGCCGGCCTTCATCCAGCTGGCCGGGGTAGCCGCCCTCACCGGGCCGCAAGACGAGCCGGCAGCGATGAGCAAGGAGTTCCGCCGCCGGCGCGACCTCGTCGTCGCCGGACTCAACGAGCTGCCGGGAGTCTCCTGTGTGATGCCTCGCGGTGCCTTCTACGCCTTCCCCAACGTTTCGGCCGTGCCCATCGCAGCGGACGAGCTGGCACGGCGTTTGTTGGAGGAGGCCGGCGTAGCGCTGCTGGCGGGTTCCGCCTTCGGCAAGGTTGGTGCCGACAACCTGCGGATCTCCTATGCCAACTCGGAGGAGAACCTGAACACCGCACTGGAGCGGATGGCCGACTTCCTAGAAGCGCTCTAGACCGCAGGGACGGTCAGGCGTAGGCTCTGGGTTGGCTACCAACGTGAAGGGAGGAACCACGATGGGCCGCAAGCTGCTGCGAGTTTTGCTGGTGATCATCGCTGTTCAGATCGTCGGATTCATCGTCGGCGCGATCATCTCTAAGAAGATGACCAAAGGCGACGAATCCAGCGACGATTTCCAGATCGCCGCCATATTCGGAGGCAAGAAGTTCCACAGCCACGCCGACGGCCTCAAGTCCGGGGCCGTTGTCGCGGCGATGGGGGGTGTCGATCTCGACTTACGCGACGCCTCACTCGACTCAGGGGGAGCGAACCTCGATTTGAAAGCAACGATGGGCGGGGTTCAGGCCGTCGTGCCGGAGGATTGGGCTGTCGAGGTGGATATCAGAGAAACTGCAGGCGAGGTCGAGGTCAAGGTGACGCCGCCGGAAGACCTGCCCGACGACGCACCCAAGCTTCACATCGACGCGGATGCCCGAATGGGCGGCGTGCTGGTGACTACCAAGACGAAGTAAGGCAAGACAACATTCCTCCGCCCGCTACCGGGCGCGGTGGGTTGACCTGCTGATCTACGGCGTGTCCGGCTCCTCGGTCGCCAAAGACCCCGGCGCAACTGGACGAAGGACTCAACCCGCCGCCCTACAGCCATCTCGGGTGCCGCCGACATATATATAGGTATGAGGAGAATCCTGATAGCCGGATTGGTGTTGCTCGCCGCCTGCGGTGACGGGGGCGCCGACCCAACCATTGCCACTGTTCCGAGCGGAACAGGAGACTCCGCCACCTCGACAACTGCGCCATCGCCGGATACCACTGGGGTCCCAGCGCAAGCTATCCCCGAGGAACTGGTCAACTTCATCGATGGGATCGAGGAAGCACTGGTCGGTACCGCCTACGAAGGCGCAGCACTAGAGGACCCCGATGTTTTCTTGGCCACAGGCGCTTTGTTCTGTGAGCAGCTCGATGCGGGGATCGATGCCGACGCCGTATTGGTCGGATATGTGGAGGCGCTCACGGGAGGCTCCGTCGACGAGGCGTCTGACGATGACCTGGTGCTGGCCGGTTCCTTGCTGGGTGTGGGGGTGGCCACCCTTTGCCCCCGCCACGAGGATTCAATTTCCGGCTAAAGTTCACTACTCTCCGTAGCCGATAACCTAATGGTTGGGCAGAATGGCGTTTATGAAGTCGTTGGCCATTACCGCACCTGTCATTGTTCTGGCAGTGGCCATGACCGTTCCCGCCGCCGCCATCCCCGATCATGCCACGGGGCTGGATCGGGCCCGCGAGATGTCACAGAAATCCTTCGACAAGGTGCGCGGCAAGTCGGCCGATGCCCCCGGCCAGAACAAGGCCGACCAGGCTGACAAGCTCACCGGCCGCGATCGAGCCCTCGCTTCCATCCTGAAGGGTCTCGAGAAGGGCAACGGGAATGGCAACGCCTTCGGCCGCGGCCACTCCGCCGATGTGTTGGGAGCGCTGCTGGCCGGTGACTCCCCTTCCGAGCTGGCCAGCCACGGCGAGAAGGTCAGCGCCATGGTCAAGGCCTTCAATGCTCTCAAGAAGGCCGAGAAAGCCGAAGAGGCCGACTCCGACAGCTAACGGCTGTCGACCTCAAAACGCGCTGTCCCGTCTCTGCTCACTGTCTCTCCCTCCCGGCGGGGGAGTCCGGCAGGGCCAACTCGGACTAAGCGAAACGGCTAGGCACGGGGCGGATCTTCTGGAGCTGGTTGCGACTCCAACCAATGCTCCCGGCCTTCCGCCAGGGCCAGGGCGGCGACGATGAGAGCCGCCACCGGGTCGGCCCACCACCACTCCAGCGTCGCATTGAGCACCAGGGCGGTCAGCACCGCCGTTGCCAGCCCGGCGTCGAGGTAGGTGATGCGAGCCTCGGCCAGCAGCGGCTCGGAGCCAAGTTGACGCCCGGTTCGCTGTTTCAGGACGGCCAGGGTGAGCATGACGAGCGCGGTCACTGCCAGGTAACCCACCCCGATGGGCGACTCGTCGGGGACCGATTCACCAAGTAGGCGCACTAGCGCGCCGATGGCCAGGACCACCCCCAGCGCTATGAAGGCGATAGAGATGAGCCGGAGCGATTGGCGAGTGCCGGGACCGTGTTCCATCGTGATGAGGTCACGGCTGTGGCGCACCACCACCAGCGACGCCAGCACCTCGACAACCGAGTCGGTGCCGAACGCGATCAAGGCGATAGACCCAGCCGCGACCCCCAACCCGATCGTGATGAACACCTCGGCGACGTTCCAGCCGATGGTCACCCATTCCAGCCGCACCGCCCGTCGCCGCAGCCTTTCGAACCGAACCTCATCCAGGGCCATGGAGGGACGATAAGTCTTCTCCCCTCCCGCTTGCGGGAGGGGTTGGGGGATTGGGTCGCTTCGCTCACGGTCGGGCTCTGTCGAGTCCTATTCGTACTCGACTATCGCCCTTCCTAGTGCCTCGCTCCGCTCGGCGCCCTACTCCCTGGGTGTCAATCGCGTTCGAAGATGCTCTTTCAGAATCGTGCCGCCCTAACGGGCGGCGCTGTTAGGTCCCTTCCCCCTCCAGGGGGAAGTACCCGGCTCGAAGAGCCGGGGGATGGGGGTGGGGACGACCACCTCGACATCCTCTTCCCCACCCTCCCCCTAACCCCCTCCCTGTAGGGAGGGGGAACTCGCGCCCTTCCCTTCTCCCGTTTTTCTTCCCTTCTCCCGCCCGAAGGGTGGGGGAAGTACCTCGGGCGAAGCCCGAGGGGATGGGGGAGCGGACCCTTCGTGACCTTTCAGCATGGCCCCCGAACGCGCCAACCGACCCCGAGGGGCCCGCTGTCGCATGAGTGGCGGCGCGTTCTACGCCATCAGTGGAGATTTCTCCCCCCCGGCGAGCGCAGCGAGCGGTGGGGGGAGTACCGGCCGCAGGCCGGGGAGGGGGGCTTGGCAGCGCCCGACTAGAACCCGGTTCGTTCCACCACCGGACCGCCCTGGCCGAAGCGGGCGGAACGAAGTTCGGTTATGTCCAGTGCTGACGTCGATCCCTTCAGCACCAGGTCGGCCACGATCTGTCCCACCGCGGGGGCGTGCATCAGGCCTGTACCGGAGAACCCGGCGGCGGTGATCAGGCCCGGCTTTGAGATCTCGAGCACCGGCAGATAGTCCAGTGTCCCCGGATATAGGCCGGCCCAGCTGTCGACCACGTCACAGGTCTCGTCGACGATGCCGAATGATCGAGCAGCAGCCTCAC
>JAOTWH010000161.1 GCA_029863035.1 Acidimicrobiia bacterium
GCCTCGTTTCTCGTTTCTCGTTTCTCGTTTCTCGTTTCTCGTTCTTCGTCTTCTGTTCTTTCGAATAACGAATAACGAATAACGCCCCTTACACGAACCCGTCGAACGCCTTCGCTAGCTCAACATCCTTCTTTGTCAGCCCTCCCTGGTCGTGGGTGGTGAGGGTCATGGTCACCTTGTTCCAACGAATGTCGATGTCGGGGTGATGGTCGGCCTTCTCTGCCACCAGGGCCGCCCGATTGACGAACCCGATCGCCTCTGCGAAGTCGGAAAAGACGAATGTCCTGCTGATCTCCTCGCCGCCCAGCACCCATTCGGGGTGGTCGGCAACGAATGATTCTCGATCTTCGGGGGACAACAGCATGTCGGGACGTTACTCGGGTCGCGATGATGGGCGCCGTCGAAGCGGCGCCCATCATCGTGCTGCCTATTGGCTAGGGGAGTGGCATCCCTGGCACACCGACGTCGATTTCGAGAATCGCCGGTCGGGGATCGGTGCCGAAGGATTCCTGACTGAAAACGCCGTAGTTCACCACGAACAGCGTCTTCCGATGGCCCTTGCCGGTCCCGAAGGCAAGGCTCGACGTGTCGAGCACGGGAAGACCCTCGGCGACGGTCGCAACCTCAGGGACGGCTCCTAGCGTGATCTTCCGAACCGCGCTCTGAGCGATGATCGCCGCATAGATATCGCCGTGGACATCGAGCGCGATACCGTCGATCCCGAACAAGGGGTTGTCAAAGGGATCGTCCGTGGGTTCGAATCCGACGAGCACCTCGGGCGTCCCGGGGCCACCGTTACCCAGGATGGGGATTCTCACGATCGAACCCTGCTCGGTGACCGACACATACAGAGCGCCGTGACGGTAGGCGATCCCGTTAGCTCCCAGGGGCACGCCGACCCCGAATGCTCCCGTGCCTGCCAGGGTTTCGTCCGTTACCCACAGTTCGGCCGGACCCCCGCTCTTGGGGATCCGATACACGGCTGCCGCCGCCGAATCCGTGACGTACATGTTGCCCCGCTTGTCGAACGCGATGGCGTTGGCGACAACCATGTCTTCAGAGCCGGGGGCATGCGTGGCCTCTCCGGTCTTGCGGTCGAACTTCCACACTCCGTTGATGTCCGGGTTCGTGAACGACACCACGGTGCCGTACACATTGCCGGGAGCATCAACCGCCAGGCCGGCCAGCCCCAGATCGGGCGGGGCGGTGATGCCTGCGACGGTGCCGAACAACTCAGGCTCTGATGCCCCCGGTGCGATCTTCCACAGTTCCCCGGCCGGACTGTTCGACACGAATATGTTGCCCACCTTGTCAACTGCGATGCCTTCGGTGAGCTCGGTCCACGAGTAGGCCACGTCGACGTCGACGTGGTTTTCGGCCAAAGCAGCTGTCCCCGGTACCACCGTGGCGACCAGGGCAAGGACTGACATCACCGCCCACAAGCGCACTCGACGTGTCTGACCTCGGGTACGAATTCCACTGTCCATTCGACTTCTCCTCTTCCCCTTACTGATGAATTCCCGTCCGAGCTTACTCTCCGTGGTTCGGTCATCACGAGCCCACTTTCCGTGGTTCGGTCATGACGATCCGAGGCCCTGCAGCTCACTTCCACCTGGCCCGGTCGTAGTTACCCTTTCGCCATGGGTCTCCGTAATGATCAAGGCATAGTGCTGCGCTCCTACCCGTTCGGAGAAGCCGATCGGGTGGTGGTGTTGCTCAGCCCGCATCGTGGCAAGATCCGGACGGTGGCCAAGGGTGTTCGCAAGACCAAGAGCCGGTTCGGCGGGCGTCTTGAGCCATTCAGCCACGTGGACCTTGTGCTCTACGAGGGAAGGAACCTCGACACGATCACCGGGGCATCCACCATCGCGGCGTTTCCCAAGCTGCGAAGCGATCTCGACAAGGTCGTAGCCGCAGGCACCATGGTTGAGGTTGCCGACGCCGTAGCCCAAGAAGAAGAGTCTGCCAACCGTCTGTTCCTGCTGCTGCGGCGAGGGTTGGAAGCGTTGGAGATCGGTCCGCTCCACTCCGACCTCATCCCCGCCTTCCTGCTCAAGGCCGCCGAGGTGGTTGGTGTGGCGCCGGCGCTCACCACCTGTGCCGCGTGTGGGGGTTCCGAAGATCTGAACCGCTTCAGCTTCGCCGCCGGGGGAGCTCAATGTGACCGATGCGGCGAAGAGGGTGGGTACGCCTTGCGACCAGGGGTGACTGCCTACCTTGCCCAGCTGGCCGGTTCGGAATTCGAGGAGTTGCCCGAGTCCGATCCTGCCTTCAGCGGCGAGGCGATGGGGGTGGCACGGCGCTTCCTCGAATATCACCTCGATCGGCGCCTGTCGAGCATCGCCGTGCTCGATGCCTGATCCAGCCCACGTGGCCATCATCATGGATGGCAACGGCCGCTGGGCTGGAGAGCGCGGTCTCGAGCGCACCGCGGGGCACGCCGCTGGCGAACACGCCCTGTTCGACACGGTCGAAGGTGCCGTTGAACAAGGCCTTGACTGGCTCACCGTCTACGCCTTCTCCACCGAGAACTGGTCGCGATCGCCACAAGAGGTCGAGTTCCTCATGGAGTTCAACGACAGCCTCTTGGTGCGGCGGCGCGACGAGGTGGACGAGCTGGGCGTTCATGTCCACTTCATCGGGGACTGGGACGATGAGCGAGTCCCGGATCGAGTGCGCAAGCGTATGAAGGAGACCGAGGAGCTGACCGCGTCCAACACCACAATGGGCCTGGTGTTCGCCTTCAACTACGGAGGGCGCCACGAGCTGGTGCGGGCGGTGAAGCGAATCGCCGCCGCCGGACTCGACGCCGATTCGATCGATGTGGACGTTATCTCGGCCCATCTCGACCTGCCCGAGATGCCGGATCCGGACCTGATCATCCGAACGTCTGGCGAGCAGCGCCTGTCGAACTTCTTGCTCTGGCAGAGCGCCTACTCCGAGCTGGTCTTCAGCGACGTGCTGTGGCCCGACTTCGACCGTGCCGAGTTGGCCCGTTGTATAGATGAGTACAGCACCCGCAAGCGGAGGTTCGGCAAAGCCGAGTAGACATCTGACGCGGAGCGGGGTTGGCCCCAGGCGAGGGCTTCGCCCGAGCCACGACTCAGGGCGGTGCAGGCGGCAGCACGCTCTGCGACCGGCCCTCCAACGCGAAGAGAGAAGGCCAGGCCGAGTCGAAGAGCAATGTATAAGAGCTAACGCTGGACTCGCGTACTATCCCGCCGGTGACCGCATCATTCGACGACATTGTCAGCCTCGCCAAGAAGCGGGGTTTCGTTTTCCAAGCCTCCGAGATCTACGGCGGGTTGCGTTCCGCCTACGACTACGGGCCTCTCGGAGTGGAGCTGCTGCGAAATGTGAAGGAGCAGTGGTGGCAATCGATGGTGCGCCAGCGCGATGACGTTGTTGGCCTCGACTCGGCCATCCTGCAGTCTCCTGAAGTGTGGGTGGCCTCTGGCCATGTCGAGTCGTTCACCGACCCTCTGGTCGAGTGCTCCAACTGCAACCACCGCTTCCGGCAGGACAAGTTGCCCGAGTCCGGCAATTGCCCGAACTGCGGCGAGAAGGGCACCTTCGGGGAAGCCAGACAATTCAATCTCTTGTTCAAGACGTTCATGGGACCGGTCGAGGATGAGGCTTCGGTGGTCTATTTGCGTCCCGAGACAGCCCAGGGGATCTTCACCAACTTCGAGAACGTGCGCCGCACCACAAGGAAACGACTCCCGTTCGGGATAGCTCAGATCGGAAAGTCATTCCGAAACGAGATCACTCCCGGCCAGTTCGTATTCCGGACCCGCGAGTTCGAACAGATGGAGATGGAGTACTTCTGCCGACCGGAGGAGGCTTCCAAGTGGTACGACTACTGGCTGGCCGAACGGCACCGCTGGTATGTCGACCTCGGCATGAACGAGGATCGCCTCAGGCTCCGCACCCACGAAACCGCCGAGCTGGCTCATTACGCCGCCGTGACGGCAGATGTCGAGTACGAGTTCCCGTGGGGGTGGGACGAGTTGGAGGGCATCGCCAACCGAACCGATTTCGACCTGCGTCAACATGCCGAACGCAGCGGTGAAGATCTCACCTATTTCGAAGAGGGCGAAGACGAACGCTTCTTCCCGTATGTGATCGAGCCAGCGGCGGGCGCCACCAGGACCACTTTCGCATTCCTGTTGGACGCCTACGAAACGGAGGAGGTCGAAGGAGAGACCAGAGTCGTTCTGAAGCTCGACCCGCGCCTGGCGCCCATCAAGGTGGCAGTGCTCCCGCTCTCCAAGAAGGACGACCTGGTGGCTACCACGGAGGAAGTGGCACAGCAGTTGAGGCGCCGCTGGAACACCGAGGTAGACGTCACCCAATCGATCGGACGCCGCTACCGGCGCCAGGACGAGATCGGCACCCCCTATTGCGTCACCATCGATTTCGACACCCTGGACGACCGCCAGGTGACCATCAGAGACCGGGACACCATGGCCCAGGACCGCATCCCAATCGACAACGTCCTGGCCTACCTCGACGACAAGTTCGCCGGAGCTATTTAGCCACCCAGCGGAGGCGTACACTCGCGCTGGTGGCCTATCAGCGCGAAGATATAGAGCAGGTTCGGGCAGCTACCAATCTGGTCGATCTGGTCTCCGAGGTAACGAAGGTAAAGAAGGGGGGCCGTTCAACAACGGCCATCTGCCCGTTCCATCAGGAGAAAACTCCTTCGCTCAGCATCGACGCCGCTCGAGGCCTCTACCACTGCTTCGGATGTGGCCGCAGTGGAGACATATTCCGCTTCGTGGAAGAGACCCAGGCTCTGGGATTCAGCGACGCCGTAGAGCTCCTGGCCCGCAGAGCGGGAATCACGCTTCGGGTCGATCCCGAGGCAGCCCAGAAGCGGGGGAGGCGTGAGGCGTTGGTGGCAGTTGTCGAGCACGCCGTAGCGTTCTTCCACGAGACCCTGAGCAAGGCGCCCGAGGCTGGGGGAGCTCGCAGCTATCTGCGGGGTCGCGGCTACGACGCCGACATCGTCGACAAGTTCCTCATCGGCTACGCCCCAGATCGGTGGGATGCACTGGTCAGTCACCTCAAGGCGAAGAACATCAAAGAGGAAGCGATGGTCGCGGCGGGCGTG
>JAOTWH010000162.1 GCA_029863035.1 Acidimicrobiia bacterium
TCGCTGTGGTTGGGCTTCGCTGTCGCCTCGTCCAGTCGCGTGGCCGCCGAGCGAACCTAAGGCCTAGGCGCGACGAATCTGCGCTCGGCTCGGTCTGCCATCAACACACCGGCCAGAATGAGGGCGCCACCCACCACGATGCCGGGCTGTAGTTGTTCGCTCAGCCACACTGCGCCGACGGTGACCGACACGATTGGCACCAGGTAGCCAACGAGCGACGCGTGACCGACGCTCGTGTGGCGCAGCATCCAGAAGAACAGAGCGAAAGGCATGAAGCTGGCGGCTAAACCCAGGTACACCACCAGAGTCCACCCGTAGCCGGTGATATCGCCGAAACGCGGGAAGCCTTCCGCGATCATCATCGCCACGATGATGACGCTGGTTCCTGTAGCGAATTGAACCCAGGTGAGCTCGATGGCGTCGTAGTTCCCGGCGTGGTGCTTGGCGTAGATGCCGCCTAGCGAGAGGACGACGACTGCGATGCTGCCAAGCAAAATGGCCAGTCCCGGATTGCCTCCCTCGGCCAGGCCGCTGTCACCCGATAACGCCAGCACCGCGACGCCGCCGAATGCAAGGGCCATCCCTATCAGCTTGGCGGCGTGGAGCGGCTCGTCGGCTAGCAAGTAATGGGCGAGCGCGGCGGTTGTGATGGGGATGAGAGCAGCGAGCAATCCGACGAACCCAGCCGATGCATGCTGGTAAGCAAGCGTGAACAGGATGTACGGCACTGCGAGGTTGGCGATGCCTTGGACAAAGCCAACCCTCCATACGAGTGGCGAGGACGGCAGATTGCCGCTGCGAACCAGCAAGTAAACCATCACGGCGCCGGCGGCGACAAGCGAGCGCAGCGAAACGAGCGCGTATGGATCGAGCCCTTCGCCGAACGCTTTGCGGGTCCCGGGACCTCCGGTGCCCCACCCAACCGAGGCGACGATGATGGCTATCCAGACGTTCCTGCGCATCGGCGCAGAGTAAGAGTGAGGCATTCGGGTGGGAGATGGTCGGAGCCTGGAACCTAGAAGCGGCGGCGAAGCTCCCGGTAGAAGTTGCGTATCCGGGTTGTGGTGGGTAGCTCGGGCTGGTTGAAAACAGCTTCCGCTTCCGCCACGACTTCCGATTCGGCCTTGGCCGCCAGCAGGGCATCGCGCTCGGATCGCATCTCGTTGACCCGCTCGCGGAGGAACTCGACTTCGGTTTCGGCCTTACCCGCTCGTTCTCTGGCGTCTGCCAGCTGTTGTCCCGCCTCATGCAGGTTGCCCAGCTGCAACAAGAGCCTTTCCCAGGCGTCGAGCGGTACCAACATGTGCCCCTCGGGGATGGGGGCGGGAGTCGGCGCGGCGCCCGAAGGTGGTGAGTAGGTCAAGGGTTTGGCCGGTTCTGGCTGGCGGAAGCGACCCAGCTCCTGAGCTCGCGACACCACTCCGTCCAGGTCCACCAACTTGCGGGCGTCGCCATTGTCGTCTGTGAGCTTGGATGGAACGCGCCCCTTACGAGCCCAGTTGCGAAGAGTGGAAGCGGCCACGCCGGTGACATCTTCGGCCTGCTGCAGCGTCGCCCAGCGAACTCCGTCATCGGCTCGCGGCACCGTTAACGCGCTTAACCCTGCAGGTGGTCGTGCCTTCTTCCAGGCGAACGCCGAGTTGCCCATGTCGGTGCAACGATAGGCGACCGGCAGGACCGTGCACGAGGCGGCTACCTAGGATTCCCCCAGTGAGCGCGGTTCCTAGTGAAGAAGAGATCAGGACGCTGGTTAGGCGCGTGGTGAGCGAGGCAATGCCCCTCGATGCCGCCCCCGAACCTGCCGAAGATGTAGAAACGAACCAGCCATCGCCGCGGAGATCGATCGCGGTTGGCGCCGACCACGGCGGATTCGCCATGAAAGAGCGAATCGCCTTCAAGCTGGCAGAGCAAGGCTGGGACGTAACCGACTGCGGCACCGACTCGCTGCAGTCCGTGGACTATCCCGATTTCGCCCACGCCGTGGCGCGTTTGGTCTCCGATGGCACTTGCGCGGTGGGGATCGTCATCGACGGAGCAGGGATCGGGTCAGCGATGGTGGCCAACAAGCTTCCGGGGGTGCGGGCCGCAGCCTGTTACGACCTGTCCCAGGCGGCCAATTCCCGCGAACACAACCACGCTAATGTTCTCACTCTCGGTGCCGGACTCGTTGGCGAATCGCTGGCCTGGCAGATCGTTGAGACTTGGTTGGCGACTCCTTGGGCGGAGGGCCGCCACGCTCGTCGTGTTGCGCAGATCACCGAGGTTGAACGGGAATACCGCAAAGGCGAACGATGACGAGCCGAGAAGACTTGATCGAGGCGGTAACCAGGGAAGTGATCGCCGCGCTTGGTTCCGTACAAGAAGGCCTGTGCTCTCAATGTGGGGGGTCGTGCGTTGTCGGTTGTTCCGACAAGGTTCGCACGGTGGTCGCCAACGGCGCCAGTCGAATAACACACCGCGGCGGAGCCGATGGCGTCCCAAGCGACTTGGCCAAATACATCGACCACACCTTGCTCAAACCCGACGCCACCGCAGCCGACATCGATGAGCTGTGCGAAGAGGCCGTGGAGCATGGTTTCGCTTCCGTCGTGGTTAACCCCGCCTGGGTGAGCAGGGCAGCGAAGATCGTGAAGGGTTCGAATGTAAAGGTCGCATCGGTGGTGGGCTTCCCCTTCGGGGCTTCAACATCAGAGATCAAAGCAATGGAGGCCCGCCGCGCCATCAGGGACGGGGCAAAAGAGATCGACATGGTGATCAACATCGGCGCTCTCAAGAGCGGCGCCTACGAAACAGTCCGCTCCGATGTGGCCAAGGTGTCTGACGCATGCCATGAGGCGGGTGCCATCAACAAGGTCATCGTCGAGACGTCGCTGCTTACCGACGACGAGAAAGTGATCGCCTCACGCCTCGCAGCGCAGGCCCACGCCGACTTCGTCAAGACCTCCACGGGGTTCGGGCCGGGAGGAGCCACCGTGTTCGACGTTGCGTTGATGAGAGAGGCGGTCGGGCCCGATCTGGGAGTGAAGGCGGCGGGCGGTATTCGCACCGCCGAGGACTTGGAGGACATGGTGGCCGCCGGTGCCACCAGAATTGGGGCGTCGGCAGGGGTCGAGATCGTGACGACCGGTGGAGGTAATGGCGATGGCCGGTATTGATCTAAGGGCTTACTGCTTCCTCGACTCGTTGCAGCCGCAATACGCGGCGTTCCTTGGAACCGTGGCGCAGGGCTTCCTACCGCTGGCGGGCGACGCCAGCCTCTATGTCGAGATCTCTCCTGGCATTGAGATCAATCGCCTCACGGATATCGCCCTCAAATCAACGAGCGTGAAGCCCGGCATGCAGGTGGTGGAGCGCTACTACGGCTTGCTCGAGGTGCACTCGCCGGATCAAGCCGAGACCAGGGCGGCCGGCGAGGCGATTCTCAGCGAGATTGGGCTCAGCGAAACCGATCGCATCAAGCCAAAGATCCTGTCGTCTCAGATCATCCGCCATATCGACGATCACCAGGCGCAACTGATAAATCGGGTGCGACACGGCCAGATGATCACTCCAGGCCAGACTTTGTATGTGCTCGAGGTGGAGCCCGCGGCTTATGCTCCATTGGCAGCCAACGAGGCAGAGAAGGCAGCGAACATAAACGTGCTCGAGGTGAGATCGTTCGGATCGCTGGGGCGCGTTTATCTAGGCGGAGAAGAGCGCGATATCGATGTCGGGTGGAAGGCCGCAGTGGCTGCCCTGGAAGGTTTAGATGGTCGAACAGATGAATAGAAAGGAGGCGCTGTGGCTGATGCATTAGGGATGATCGAAGCCCGCAGTTTCCCGGCAATGGTGGAAGCGGCCGACGCGATGGTGAAGGCTGCCAAGGTCGAGCTGGTGAGCTTCGAGGAAACAGGCGGCGGTTACGTGACCGCTGTGGTCCGCGGAGACGTTGCTGCTGTGAAGGCTGCTGTTGAAGCGGGCGTCAGAGGCGCCGAGAAGGTCGGCGAAGTCACGGCAACCCACGTGATCCCAAGGCCACACGCCAACGTCGACGCTGTATTGCCGCTCGGCCGAGCCGAAGAGGCTCAAGCCGAACTCGGCTGAATCTCACAGGCGAATGCTGCTCGGACGGGTCGATGGAACGCTGGTTGCCAGCCGCAAGGAGCCCCGCATGGAGGGGCTCAAGCTTCTGGTCGTCCGCCAACTCGAAGCCGACGGGTCGGACGGCAGTGGCTACGTAGTAGCCGTAGACGCGGTGGGGGCCGGCGTCGGCGAAGTGGTGATGTACGCCACAGGTAGCTCGGCCCGCCAGACCGCGGCCACCGATCAGAAACCCTGTGACGCGGTCATCATGGCCATCGTCGATACATGGGAGTTGGAAGGCAAAGCGGTGTACACGAAGTGAACACCATCAACGACCAAGAAGTTGCGGAGATCATTGAGCGCGTCAAGCAACGTTTGTCGGGAGCAGGTCCCCGCCCGGGCCAGACGATTCGGGCCGAGGCTGAGCTAAGCGAGGCAGAGGCTGCCGAGCTTGGAGACGGCATCTACGCCGATGTCGACTCTGCGGTAGTCGCGGCCCGGGCGGCCTTCATGGCCTACCGCCAGGTGGGCCTCGACGGGCGCCGCAAGATCGTCGATGCCATTCGCCTCTCCATGTTGGAGCATGCCGAGCGCTTGGCGCGCATGGCCCATGAGGAGACAGGCCTGGGCCGTGTCGAGGACAAGGTGCGAAAGAACCTCCTCGTCACCAACAAAACGCCCGGGCCAGAAGACCTGGAGCCCGAGGTGGTGACGGGTGACGGCGGCATGATGGTCACCGAATACGCTCCATATGGGGTGATAGGCGCCATCACTCCCACCACCAACCCAACCTCGACCATCATCAATAACGCCATCTCGATCGTGTCTGCCGGAAACGCGGTGGTCTTCAACGTTCACCCCAATGCCAAAAAGGTGTCCGCCGAGAACGTTCGTTTGCTCAATCGAGCCATCGTCGGCGCCGGTGGCCCGCCCGACCTGATCACCGCCATCCCGGAGCCAACCATCGAGAGCGCCGGTGCGCTTATGCATCATCCTGGTGTCAGGGTGCTGTTGGTGACGGGGGG
>JAOTWH010000227.1 GCA_029863035.1 Acidimicrobiia bacterium
CTTAGGGCAGTGAGCAGGTAAGGGGCTCGATTCGATGAACGAGGGTGCAGATAGGGATGTGGCGGGCACCTCGACGCGGCTCGCCTTGGTTCTGGCTGGCTCGTTCCTTCTGGTGCTCTTCTTGTTGTTCCTGATGGCCAACCAGACCGAATCCAATCCCTGGACCGAGTTGGACCCGGCGGCATTACGCCAGGCATTCGGCGTAACCGCGGCAGCTACCGCCATCGGGGCGGGATGGTTGATGATCTGGTGGTGGAGAGCCAGGCTGCACGGCCCGGCACTTTGGCTCGGGCTCTCCCTGGCCCTGGTCGGCGTAGGCATCCTGGCCATTTCCGATCAACTCGGGGCTGTATATGGCAATGAGGTCGTTGGGGGCACTCTCGAAGCGCTGAGAACCGCAACGGTCGTGGTGGTGGTGGGTATGGCGATCCAGGGGACCCGGGCCTCGCGTATCGACCTCGCCGCAGGGCTGGGTAGGGCTGCTGCAATCAGCACCGGGGCCATCGCGGCGTTGACCCTCGTCTTCAGCTTCGCCGACGTTGGCCTGACATGGAGCTGGCCAGCGCTGTGGGCGGGCGCAGCCGTCGCCACACTCTCGGTCGGGTTGATCAGGAGGGAATGGATGCTGGGGTGGTTCGGCGTCAGCATGTTGGCTCTCGCCCTTTACGACCTCACCATGCGATTCGCGCCGAACGACCCGATTCTGGCCCTTGGCGGCGGGGTCATCCTGGAGCTGGGCTTGATCATGGTGATGGTGGGCACCGCCGGCGTTGTACAGAACGAGTTAGCACTTCAGTCGGTTCGGCTGCTGAGAGCACAAGCACAGGTCGGTCGTCTCAACGACGACGCTAAACGTACCGCGCACGAGGCAAGGTCTGCGATAGCTGCCATCGACCACAGTTTTAGGCTGCTAACCCACTCGCCGGAGATCCTGGAAACGTCCAGCCAGTTGGGCGATGCGGTGTCGGCTGAGCTGAAGTTGCTCAGGCGCCTGGTGACGCCACACGACTCCCGTCGCCGTCCGTTCCGCGTGGCCGATGCCCTCGTTGGCGCGGCAACGGTCGAGCGCCTCTACGGCGTACAGATCGAGCTCGACGTGGACCCCGCTCTCATGGCCCTCGGTGATCTCGCTGCCACGGCAGAGGCCGCCCAATGCCTTCTCGAGAACGCCAGGATCCACGCTCCCGGAGCCAGCGTCGCGGTAGTCGCCACTGCATCTGGCGGTATGGTCGAGATCGCATTCGCGGACGACGGCCCGGGTGTGGCGAGCGACCAGGCGAAAGCGATCTTCGCCACGGGTGTGACCACGGGCCACGGCCAGGGCCTGGGACTGGCTATCGCAGCGGATCTGATGGCCGGGCAGGGTGGGGGTTTGAGGCTTGATAACTGCGGTGAACGCGGGGCTTGCTTCATCATGACATTGCTGGGAGCTTCAGACGGCGGCGATGAGATCGACGAGGTCGGACGGCGCGCTGACCGTCACGATGTCGAATCGGTCTCCGCGCTCCACAACGGCCCGAGTATCCGCCGCTCCCTCATCGGAGATGATGATCGTGACCTCGGTTGACAGATCTGACGCATCGGTCCCGATAACCAATGCGACGTCCGCCGCGTCGTCGTCGACCACCTCGATGCCGCGACGCTCCAGCAGCCGAGTCAGCATGTCGGCGAGCATGGGGGGAGACACCGCCAGAGCAACTCGATTCGACATCGAGGCATTAAGCCACACTTTCGACCAGCCGCTCATCCCCATTTCTGACGAAACGCTCAAGGTGGCCATAGTCGAGGATCAGACCCTGATGGGGAGCTTCCTGACCCAGTCGCTCCTGCTCGTCGGCATGGAAGCGGAACTCGTGTTCCCCAACACAACAGCCGCTCTGCTCGAGCAGCTGGTGGCCATGGACCCGGATGTGGTTTTGCTCGATCTCGACCTGGGGAGGCTCGGTAACGCCACTCCCCTCATAGCACCGCTGGTTCAGAAAGGATCCGAGGTGCTCATATTCACAGCGAGCTCCGATCACCTGAGCCATGCCGCCTGCCTGGAGGCTGGCGCCGCCGGAGTGATAGCCAAAGATGACAGCTTCGCCAACCTGTGCGCGGCGATACGAAGTGCCGCGGCAGGGGAACCGGTTTGCTCGGAAGAAACCAGATCGAACCTGTTACGACAGCTCCGAAGCTGGCGAGCAAGCCAGGCGCAGCGGATGGCACCGTTCGAGTCGTTGACGCCCAAGGAGAGACAAGTCCTCGAGGCCCTCGGCCGTGGAATGTCGGCAAAGACCGTGGCCAGCGACAACTCGGTTTCGATGGCAACGGTGCGATCTCACATCGGATCGGTGTTGCGCAAACTCGACGCCTCCTCACAACTCGAAGCGGTATCTCTGGCCACCGAGGTGGGCTGGTTCGACCGCTAATCACCCCGCTGGGATTCATCACATTTGATGAGGCAGCCGCTTCAGGATTCCGCGACACTGGACCCGTTGTCTTAATTGGACGGCGGCCGCTGGGCTGCCATGGGCGGAGGGAGTGCCGGACAGCATGGGCAGAGGGAAGGGTACGTCCGCTGGACCGAGCGTGCGGGTCCTCGTAATCGAGGATCACGCGCTGCTGGGCCAGGTTCTCGTGGCTTCTATGGAGCAAGCAGGCATCACGGCGCGTCTGGCCAGTGGGCCAACCATTGACGCCATCCTCGACGCCGCAATTGAGTTCGAGCCCCACTTAGTACTGCTCGATCTCGATCTGGGAGAGGTCGGCGACGGCCGCCAGCTGATCGCTCCTTTGCGAGACAGGGATTTCGAGATAGTCCTCGTCACCGGGAGCAGGGACACGGTCCAGATCGCAGAAGGACTCGAGGCCGGTGCTTGCGGCGTCATGCGAAAAGAGGAGCCATTCGAGCGCCTGCGCGATGCCATCTTGGCAGTCATAGCTGGTCAAAACGGAAGATTTGACGCCGAGCGCCAGGACCTCTTAGCCGAGCTTTACCACCACCGCGCCGAGCGAGCCCACAGGCTGGCGCCGTTCGATCGACTTACTGCCAGAGAGCAAGAAGTGCTGACAG
>JAOTWH010000163.1 GCA_029863035.1 Acidimicrobiia bacterium
CGGCCACTCCTGCGGTCTCCACGCGTTGCCGAAACGCGAAATCAGTTCTCCGACACCAGCCAGCGATGATGCCCAGTTCTAGGTCCTGCGGCTGAGGGCGGCGTCGGCATCTGCGGGTGTGATAACCCGGCGGCGATAGTTGCGCAGGGCGAACCGATCACACGCCGTTTCCGCCTGGGCCTTCTTGCCGAGGCGCACCCGCAGGTACCAATGCATCCACTCGTGCAGGTAGAGGAAGCGAAGGATCTGGCGAGGAGTGCTGAAGGTCACATTCTCCATCAGCCAGCGGAAACGGATCACCTTCCCCGGCTGTCGCTTGGCCGCGTAGGGGATCATCTCCTCGAAGGCGAAGAACGGTTCGGGGAGCTGGAGAACGATCTCCTCGTCTTCGAACGAAGTCCAGGCGGAGAGGTGCGGACGGGTTCGATAGCGGAGGGGTTTGACAACAACGCGATAGGTGCCCACAGGGGGCATGCCGGCAAGGATCTTCCTGACCTGCGCAGTGGAGAGGCCTGGGACGTCCGATCGGAGCCGCATGGAGCGGGAATCTACTTTCTGCCAGCGGCTATCCAACTGAACCCGGAGCCTCCTAGCGGCGCAGTGTTCTCTTGTTCGATGGGTCGTCGACCGTCAAGGAAGCGATCGGAGAGTCCGGGTTCCCGACCTTCAATCCGTCGATGAGGTGAGCTTCTAGTTCGGCCCTCGAGAGCACCGGCGCCGGAAGTAGGTCATCTGTGAGCTTGACCCAGATGCGGGCACGATATTCCTTGCGGGGTTCCGTCATTGCGACTCCTTGGCCTAGGTGATGTTCGGGAAAGGTATAAGGATCACGATCCTTGCCCTTGTCCGGAACTCGCCCAGCAAGGCTCATGACCCGGACGACCCATCTCTTTGCATACTTATGCAGTAGTCCGTATAGTACTCGATTCCATGAAGAGACTAGGAATCATCGGAGGATCCGGGTTCGCCGGAGCAGAGCTCATGCGATTGTGCTCACAGCATCCAGAGTTCGACGTGGTGTTCGTCTCCAGCGAGAGCCAGGCGGGCTCGGCGGTTGCCGACCTTTACCCGAGCTTGGCGGCCGCCTATCCAGATATCTTTCTGGAGCCCTGGGAAGCGATCCCGCCCGGGCTCGATATCGTGTTCCTCGCCCTTCCCTCCGGAGCGTCCCAAGCGATCGTGCCAAAGCTCCAGGCTGGCCACATCATCGACCTTGGCGCCGACTTCCGCCTCGACGATCCTGCCCTTTACCCCATCTGGTATGGCCACGAGCACACCGCTCCAGAGTTGCTCGACCAGTTCGTTTTCGGGTTGCCGGAATTGTTCCGTGACGACATCGCCGGAGCCGGCGCTGTGGCCGTCCCCGGGTGCTACGTGACGACGGCCAGCCTCACGTTGGCACCGCTTGTTCACGCCGGTCTGGTGGAACCGAGGGGAATCGTGGTAGATGCCGCCAGCGGCGTCTCGGGAGCGGGCCGCACAGCGCAACCCAACACGACGTTCTCCACCGTGGACGAGAACTTCACTGCATACGGGCTGCTCACCCATCGCCACACTCCCGAAATGGAGATGGCGCTCAAACGCCACTCGGGCGCCGGTGTTGAGATCCTCTTCACTCCCCATCTCGCACCCATGAATAGAGGCATCCTCGCCACCTGTTATGCCCGGCCCACCGGAACAGAGAACACCGACGCCCTGCTTGACACCATGTCGGCGGCCTATGCCGATGAACCATTTGTGGTCGTGTCCGAGGCCGTGCCGTCCACTAAAGCCACACTCGGCTCGAACACCGTCCACTTGACGGTACGGCGAGACGACCGCACCGGGTGGGTGGTTGCGATCGGGGCGCTCGACAACCTCGTGAAGGGTGCTAGTGGCCAGGCGATTCAGTGTGCCAACCTGGCAAGCGGGGTCTCCGAGACGGCCGGCCTTCCCATCGCTGGGGTGTACCCATGAACGCCATCACCGCCCCGGCTGGCTTCGTTGCCGCCGGCATCCACGCTGGCCTGAAACGCTCCGGCAAGCTCGACCTCTCCTTCGTCGGGAGCGAAAACGGACAACCCCTGAGCGCCGCGGGTGTGTTCACTTCGAACAACCTGGCGGCGGCCCCGGTGCAGGTATCGCGGTCCCACCTCTCGCTCACGGCTGGCAGGGCCGCGGCCGTCATCGCCAATAGCGGCAACGCCAATGCCGCCACCGGCGCTACCGGGTACCAGCACGCCGAGGAAATGTGCCGGCTCACCGCGGAGGAATTCCACTGCAGCCCCCATGAAGTGCTGGTGTGTTCCACCGGGCTCATCGGCATCCCAATGCCGATGGAGGTGTTGGAAGTGGGGGTGCCAAAGGTGGTGGCCGCCCGATCCTCGAGCGGAGGGTCCGATGCTGCTGCCGGGATCATGACGACTGACTCGGTTCGCAAGGAAGTCGTCTGGCAAGGCTCGACCTTCACGATCGGTGCCATGGCGAAAGGCGCCGGAATGCTGCAGCCCAATATGGCGACCATGCTGGCATTCCTCACCACCGACGCTGCTATCGAGCCCCCCGATCTTCAGACCACTCTCAGCCACGCGGTCGTTGGCTCGTTCAACAGCCTTACCGTCGACGGTGCCCAGTCGACGAACGACACCGTGCTGGCTCTGGCCTCGGGCGTTGCCGGCCCCGCCGATCCGGACGAACTACGTCACGCGTTCGACGCCGTCTGTTATGACCTCGCCTTGCAGATGGCCGACGATGCCGAAGGATCTACCAAAACAGTCATCGTGCGAGTCCAGGGCGCCACCTCCGACGAAGAGGCGCTCCATGCAGGTCGGGCGGTGGCCAACAACCAACTTGTCAAGTGCTCCTGGTACGGCAAGAACGCCTATTGGGGACGAGTGGCCGCCGAAGTCGGAGCCAGTGGAATCGGCTTTGACGCGGACCTGTTGACGATCTCCTACGGAGAGGTCGTGACAGCTCGAAACGGAATGGCTGTGCCGTTCGATGAAGTCAAGGTCGCCGAGCATTTCGAAGGTCGTCGGGTCTCTATCACCGTGGACCTCGGTCTCGGCAACGGCGTGGGAGAGGTCATCACGACCGACCTGTCCCACGCCTACGTCGACGAGAACATGGGCAAGTCGTGACGGAAGCCAAGGCCGTCGCCGACGTCCTCGTACAGGCTCTCCCATACATCCAGCGGTTCCGCGGTGACGCCATCGTGGTGAAGTTCGGCGGCAACGCGGTGGTCGACCCGGTGCTGGCAGCCCGGCTCGCCGAGGATGTTGTGCTCATGCATTCGGTGGGGATTAGGCCGGTTGTCGTGCACGGCGGAGGCCCCCAGATCACCGAACTCATGACCCGCCTCGGGATCGCCACCGAGTTCAAGGACGGGCATCGGATAACCGACGGCGAGTCGCTTGAGATCACTCGCATGGTGCTGGTCGGGAAGGTGAACCGAGAGATAGTCTCGCTCATCAACCGTCACGGACCCGTCGCGGTTGGGGTCTCGGGACAAGATGCCGACCTGTTGCTAGCCAGCGAGCGACATCCCGAGCTCGGCTTCGTTGGCGATGTCGAGGCGGTCAACCCGCACATCATCAACCGGTTGCTGGCTGATGATTTTGTCCCGGTGGTGTCGACCATCGGAACCGATACGGCCGGGCAGGCCTACAACATCAACGCCGACGCCGTGGCCGGCGCCCTCGCCGTTGCCCTCGGTGCCGCCAAGGTCGTCTACCTCACGGACGTGGAAGGGCTCCATGAAGACCTGGAGGACCCCACGACTCTTATCCGCCAGACCACCGTGCCGGAGCTGGAACGGTTGGTGGAGAAGGGAGCGATCGGGACCGGCATGATTCCCAAAGTCGCTGCCTGCATCCACGCGATCCACAACGGCGTGCACTCAGCCCACATGCTCAACGGAGCCACGCCCCACGCGGTGCTCATCGAGTTGTTCACCGACGAGGGCATCGGCACGATGATCACGCAGTCATGAAAAGGACACCCACCGAATTGGCGAGCCCTCTCATGCCCACGTATCCCGAGCAACCAGTCACATTCGTGCGCGGCCTTGGCACCGAGCTGTGGGATATCAGCGGCAGGCGGTACCTCGACTTCCTGTGCGGTCTGGCCGTCACCAGCCTCGGACACGCCAACCCCGACGTTGCCGAGGCGATCGCCGACCAGGCCAGAACGCTCCTCCACGTCTCTAACCTCTTCGGCACCCTTCCCGGCTCCGAGGTCGCTGCCACACTCGATCGGCTCATCGGCGGAGGTGGCCAGGTGTTCTTCTCCAACTCCGGCGCCGAGTCGAACGAAGCCGCTATCAAACTGGCCAGGAAATGGGGAGGACCGGGCCGATACGTTGTACTCACGGCCGAGGGATCCTTTCACGGCCGGACCCTCGCCACCCTCCACGCCACCGGACAGCCAGCCAAACACGGGCCGTTCCAACCGCTTCCCGAGGGATTTCGGCACGTCCCCTGGGACGACCTGGCCGCCTTCGAGGCCGCTGTCACCGAGGACGTTGCCGCCGTACTGCTCGAGCCGATCCAGGGCGAGGGCGGCGTGCGGCCCGCAGATCCTGACTATCTCGAAGGGGTCGAGCGTTATTGCCGCAAGATGAACATCCTCTTCATGGTCGATGAGGTCCAGACCGGCCTCGCCCGTACCGGAACCTGGTTCGGATTCCAGCACTACGACGTGTCCCCAGACGTCGTGTGCATGGCAAAGGCGTTGGGGAACGGCATGCCGATCGGCGCCACCTGGGCCAAGTCCGAGGTGGCAGCCGCGTTCGAGCCAGGCGACCACGCGACGACCTTCGGGGGCCAGCCCCTCGCGTCAGCAGCCGCCCGCGCAGTGCTGGAGGTGATGATCCAACGCGACGCACCGCGTCTCGCAGAACGGGCTGGAGCCCGGTTGCGAGCCGGGCTCGAAACCATCCCGGCGGTGGCGTCGGTGCGCGGCTACGGCCTGCTGTTGGCGGCCGAGTTGACCGGTCACTCTGGCTCAGACGCGGCC